>JAGTVD010000210.1 GCA_018224505.1 Desulfatitalea sp.
ACGAGCCTTCGCCGAACAAGCGCCGCAGAAACTCCGGCATCCGGAAAGCGGCGATGAACGCGTCGGCGACCATCCCGGTGCCGAAAAAGGAGGCAATGACGATATCCCGCACCGCCCCCAGAATGCGGCTCAGCAAAGTGGCGCCGCCCACCACACCGGCACTGCGGGCGATATGGGCGTACTCCGCGGCCAGCGCATCC
The DNA here is from genome assembly GCA_018224505.1 of Desulfatitalea sp. Classification (GTDB taxonomy): domain Bacteria; phylum Desulfobacterota; class Desulfobacteria; order Desulfobacterales; family Desulfosarcinaceae; genus Desulfatitalea. The sequence continues at coordinate 201 of JAGTVD010000210.1, forward strand.
GGCGGCGTCCCTGCGGCCGGGTCTGCCGCGGCCGGGGACCGTTGGCGGCCGACCGCCGCTGGGTCCGATCGGGCGATACCCGGCGGGGCTGGGGATTTTCCGTCGGGGCGACCGCTTTCAGGCCTGGAACGAATCATGGGTGGCATCCACCTGTTGAACAATCATTTCGAAAACGAAACAGTGCACCGGGAGCTGCCGGCCTTCGCCAGGACGATCGCATGTTAATGCATGCATGATAGATTTACCGGGCAGCTGATCCGTCACCTTTTTTACACGGTAGGAGGTACTCACGGGAGCGGGGGTGGGGCGCTGTATCCGCAATGGGGTTTTAGTGAGGCTTGGGGGTGTGCGCAGGGTCGTTCGGCCCGCACTGTCTGAACGAAGTGAGTTTGCGGGCCTACCCGGAGCACACCCCTTAGCGTCACTTGGACCCCCTTGCGCGCAGCGCCCCACCCCCGCTACCGGGAGCACCGGCTCGATAACCACAGGAACAATGGCACGCCGCGCCATCTCTTTAGGGAACATGCAATCACCCTGCGGCCTTCGTGAAAAATGATTGACATCACCGCCGGAACTCTATAAATGAGGACATTTTGAAACATCATCAAGTGAAACGTGAAAGGAGCAGTCCAGTGGCCAACCATAAATCAGCAATCAAACGTGCGGGTCAGAATCAAACCCGGCGTCTGCGCAATCGGACGGTGAGAAGCCGCGTGAAAAACGTGGTCAAGGAAGTGCGTCAGGCCGTCAGCGCGAAATCCACCGAAGATGCAGCCCAGCGGTTGACCGTTGCCCAGGCGACCATCGACAAGGCCGCCAAAAAAGGCGTTTTGCACAAACGCACCGCCGCGCGCAGAATTTCCCGCTTGGCCAAATTGACCCAATCCATCGCATCCTAAGTTCGTATCAGGCATCGGGCATTGATCGATTGCCACTGCAAGGGGCGCAACCATCATGGTTGCGCCCCTTGCAGTTCGCGCAATGGTAATGCATCTTCCCTGTCGGCCCACGCATCGTCAGAACGCATCCGTAAGCCGCTCATAGACATACTCCGCCAGCCGTTGGGCAACCTGCCCGATGGCCAGGCGGCGGTTGGTCTCCGTGCCGGCCTTGGTGCCGGCCACGGCATACGCTTGCTCGGCGCGCAGTTGCCGGTCCTGCCACAACACATTGCCGTTGCGGTCCGTAAGGGTCAGTTCAGCGGTGATCACCAGGCGGCGCTCCACGGCGGTCAGGGTCGCGCTGCGCGAAAGGGTTCCCGTACCCAGCCCGCTGATGGTGCCCCTCAGCACCGCATCGGCCCGCTCCTCGCTGACCACCAGGTTCTGCCGGCGGCGGCTCAACTCGTCGATCAGGGCATTGGTCATGACCGCTTCCAGGCCGGACTCGGCAGTCCGGTTGGCCAACATGGGGATCGCAATGGTGGTCACTCCCCCCGGCAGCTCACCACTGCCGGCCAATTGGTAGCCGCAGCCGGTCAGCAGCATAACACCGCACAGCACCCCCAGCCAGGCGCCCCATGCGCTTCGGCGACCGGTAACCGCTTCCATTGGCGCTGTTTTCATTCTATCCAACAATATTCACCAGCTTGTTTTTAACCACGATGACCTTTTTCGGCCCCTTGGGGCCGATGAATTTGAGAACCCGTTCATCGTCCAGGGCCCGCCGTTCCAGGGTGGCTTCATCGGTATCCAGGGCGGCGGTAAAACGACTGCGCAACTTGCCGTTGACCTGTACCACGACGGTCACCTCATTTTGGACAAGGGCATCGGGCCTGAAGGTCGGCCACGGCGATTGCAACGTGTTTTGCGTCTGACCCAAGGCGCTCCAAAGCTCCTCGGAAAAATGGGGAACGATGGGCGACAGCAGCAACACCGCCGACGCCAGCGCATGGCGCAGCACCCCTTTTTCTGCGATCGTCGCGGCGGCTTGGGCGTCCACGGTGTACATCTGATTGACCAGTTCCATCACCGCGCTGATGGCGGTGTTGAAATGGAAACGGTCCTCAATATCCCGGGTCACCTTTTCGATGGTCTGGTGGGTTTTCTGGTAAAGGGCCCGCCATGGCTCTGTCAGCTCATCCGGCGATCCGTCATAGGAGACCGTATCGGCCACAACGGCCATCCATGTCTGTGCCAGACGCCAGACTCGGTTCAGAAAACGCGCGCTGCCTTCCACGCCCTGGTCACTCCACTCCAGATCCCGCTCCGGGGGCGCGGCAAACAGGCAGAACAACCGGGTGGTATCGGCCCCATACTTATCCAGCAGCACATTGGGGTCCACCACGTTGCGTTTGGATTTGGACATCTTTTCGACCCGTCCCACCACCACCGCCTGATCGCACAATGTGCAATGCGGCCCGTCGTCGCCCTCCCGCACCTGCTCGGGGAACAGGTACCCGTGCTGGGGACAGGAGGTGGTCTCCTTGCACACCATGCCCTGGGTGAGCAAACGGGTGAACGGCTCCTTGTAATCGATCAGCCCGACATCCTTCAGCACCCGCGTATAATAGCGGGAATAGAGCAAATGCAAAATGGCATGTTCCACACCGCCGATATATTGATCCACCGGCATCCAGTATTTGACCGCCGCCGGATCGAACATGGCGGTGTCGCAATTCGGGCTGCAGTAGCGTTCGAAATACCAGGAGGACTCCACAAAGGTGTCCATGGTGTCGGTCTCCCGGCGGGCGTTGGGGCTCTGGCAGCTCGGACAGGTGGCTTTGCGGAAAGCATCCAGCTGGGGCAACGGCGAGCGGCCGCCCTCGAGCAGATGGGCATCCTCGGGCAGCACCACCGGCAGGTCGGCCTCGGGCACCGGCACCGTGCCGCATTGATCGCAGTGGATCATGGGAATGGGTGCGCCCCAGTATCGCTGCCGGGAAATACCCCAGTCCCGAAGCCGGTAGCTGATGGCCCGTTTGCCCAACGCCATGCTTTCCAGCAGGTCGGCGATCCCGTCCATGGCCTCCCGGTTGGGCCGTCCGTTGAAGTCGCCCGAGTTGATCATCACACCGTCACCGGTGTAGGCCGCCACCATGGCGTCCCCGTCCAGTTCGTCGTCGGGCGGCTGCACCACCGGCACCACCGGCAGCCCATACTTGCGGGCAAAATCGAAGTCCCGCTGGTCGTGGGCCGGCACCGACATCACGGCGCCGGTGCCGTATTCCATCAAAGCAAAATTGGCTGTATAAATCGGCATGCGCCGCCCGGTCATGGGGTTGATGCAGTGGCGGCCGGTGAACACCCCCTCTTTCTCGTAACTTTCCATGGCCTTGGCAGTGCGTTCCTGCAGGCTGATGCGCTCGACAAAGGCATCCACCGCCGCCGCCTGTTCCGTCCCCGCGGCCAGTTGGGGCACCAACGGATGCTCGGGGGCCAGACACATGAACGTCGCTCCGAAAACCGTGTCGTGGCGCGTGGTAAACACGGGGATCACCCGGTCGCTGTTTTCCACCGCGAAACGGATTTCGGCCCCCTGGCTGCGGCCGATCCAGTTCTTCTGCATGGTGATCACTTTATCCGGCCAGCCGGGCAGCTGGTCGCAATGGACCAGCAGATCCTCGGCATAGTCGGTGATACGGAAGAACCATTGATTGAGTTTCTTCTGGCGTACCGCTTTGCCGCAACGCCAGCACAGCCCGGCTTCGACCTGTTCATTGGCCAGCACCGTCTGGCACGGTTCACACCAGTTGACGAAGGACTCCTTGCGGTAGGCCATTCCCCGTTCGTACATCTTCAGAAACAGCCACTGTTCCCAGCGGTAGTACGCGGGTGCGCAGGTGGCGATTTCACGGTCCCAATCGTAGGAAAAACCAAGCTGTTTGAGCTGATTGCGCATGTAAGCGATATTCTGATAGGTCCACTCCGCCGGATGGGTATTGTTGGCGATGGCCGCATTCTCCGCGGGCATGCCGAAGGCATCCCACCCCATGGGGTGCAGCACGTTGAACCCCTGCATCCGTTTGTAGCGGGCCACCACGTCACCGATGGTGTAGTTGCGCACATGGCCCATGTGAATCTTGCCCGAAGGATAGGGAAACATCTCCAACAGGTAGTATTTGGGCGTGTCCGCCTGGACTGCCACCTTGAACAACCCCGTCTGCTCCCAGGCCGTTTGCCACTTTTGCTCTATTGCACGCGCATCATATCGCGCATCGTGTCGCTCATCCATCCCTTCCACCTGTCGCTCTTTGTGTGTGGCTCCGATCCGAACGCCACCCGGCGCCGCGCCGCGAAACCCGCTTTAAGATTTTGATTTCTCATGCCATAACTGGATGGAAAGTGCAATACAAGGTTCGATCCACCTTTTAACTTGATCTTAGGACGGACCGCGGTTAGAATCGCTCTGTTTAAAAAACAATCGCATTGGTATCAACGCGTTAACGCCATATGACACTTTCAGCGCCATTGATCCGCAAATCAATCACCTCAAACGACATAGGAATTAGCAGAGGATGGGCAGCAAAATACTGATCAACGCCATCGACCCGGAAGAAGTCCGCATCGCCAAGATCATGGACGGCCGGATGGAGGAGTTCCAGATTGAAACGGCAGGCCGGGAAATCATGCACGGCAACATTTACAAAGCCATCATCACGCGCGTCGAGCCGAGCTTGCAAGCGGTTTTTGTGGATTTCGGCAGTGACCGTCACGGATTTTTGCAACAGCATGAAATCCACAGCGACTTTTTCCAGGAGAACGGCACCGGCGACCGCTCCCTGCAGCACCTGGTCAAAAATGGCCAGGAGGTGATGGTGCAGGTCACCAAGGACCCGATGATGAAAAAAGGGGCCATGCTGACCACCTTTATTTCGCTGCCCGGCCGCCACATCGTGCTGATGCCGGGCACCAGCACCCGGGGAATTTCACGCAAGATCGAAGATGAAGAAGAGCGCCAACGGCTCAAGGATCTGATGCAGACCATCAACCTGCCCGAAGGGTTCGGGGCCATTGTACGCACGGCGGGGATGGGGTGTACCAAGGCCCAGATCGCCAAGGATCTGAACTATCTGCTGCGATTGTGGCGCAGCATCCAGAGCAAGGCCGTGCATGAAAAAGCCCCGGCGCCGCTTTACAAGGAACGCAGTCTCGCCGTCCGTTCGATTCGCGACTACTTTGCCTCCGATGTCACCGAGATCCTCATTGACGACGAGAATGTCTGCAAAGAGGTTAAGAACTTCATGGGGATCATCTCCCCGCGCCATCAGAGCATCATCAAGCTGCACACGGCGGACAAACCCATTTTCTCCAAGTACCAACTGGAAGACCAGATCGCCACCATCTTCGAAAACCGGGTGCCGCTCAAATCGGGTGGCTCCATCGTGATCGAACAAACCGAAGCGTTGGTGGCCATCGATGTCAATTCCGGACGCGCCACCAAGGAACGGGATCTGGAACAGACCGCTCTGACCATCAACCTGGAAGCGGCCGAAGAGGTGGCCCGCCAGTTGCGGCTGAGGGATCTGGGGGGACTGATCGTGATCGATTTCATCGATATGCGCGACCAGAAAAACCGCAACGCGGTGGAGCGCGAGCTGCGCGAGCATGTCAAACGCGATAAGGCCAGGGTGCGCATCGGACGCATCTCGCAGTTCGGCCTCCTTGAAATGGCCCGCCAGCGCCTGGCGCCCTCCATCGACCTGGGCAGTCTGATTCCCTGTCCCTATTGCCGCGGCAAAGGCCTGACCGCCTCCACCGAAACCTTGGCCTTGCGCTTTTTGCGCCAACTTAAAATGATGACCCGCAAAAGCGGTCTGCAACGGGTACACGGCAGCGTACCCCAAGCCGTGGCCGACTATCTGCTGAATCGAAAACGCAAGGAAATCATTGACCTCGAGATGCAGCGCGGTGTCGCTCTGACCATAGAAGGCAACCCCACCCTGGCCCCCCACGAATGCCGCATCGACTGTGACCCGCAATGCTGATCGGATGGGATCGATAAAATAACTTGTTTTAAACGATAGACTTTTAACTTAAAACCGGGCCTCAAACCCCACCCATCCCGGCACCACACGACATTTCAAAAGTGTAACCGTCCACCGGGACCTGCTGCCGTTTCCAAGAAGGGTTTGACCTGCGCTGCCATTTCAAGTATACCAGCGCCGTCCAGTTCATCCTCGGCAAATGGACCCCGAGATGAAAACACAGCTACGAAAGGGAGGTTCGACAGAATGAATATTGCCTACGCAATGGGTCAAGGCGGCGCTGCGACGGCCGAAGGCGGCGGGGGATTCCTGGCAACGCCACTGATGCCCATCATCCTGATGCTTGTCATCATGTGGTTTCTGCTGATCCGGCCGCAGCAGAAAAAACAGAAAGAACACCGGGAGATGGTCACCAATCTCAAAAAAGGGGATTTGATCATCACCTCCGGCGGCTTATACGGTCGTGTCACCGGACTGACCGAAGCCACCCTCACGGTGGAAATCGCGGACAAAGTCCGGGTCAAGGTCAGCCGTGCCCATGTGGCCGGTTTGGCCCAGACGACCGCCAAACCGCCCGCAGCACCTGCGCCGGCCAAGGAAAAACCGGAACCGGATAAAAAATGAACACCCCATAGGCTTCAGTCCCGGAATCGTTCAGGGGCGTGCCACAGCGCCATCGTCGGGCCGACAGCGGCCGACCCCATTTCCGGGATCAACCGATTTCAGAGGAAAAAGCTTTGAAAACATTTTCTTGGCGCCCCATCGCCGTTATTATCGTTCTCTTGGCTGCCTTCGTTTACGTGCTCCCCACGCTGCAAATGGTGCTCGAAAAAAAGGAAGAACCGACCATTTGGCCATACAAGCAGATCAACCTCGGACTCGATCTGCAAGGCGGCATGCACCTGGTGTTGCAGGTGGAGACGGACAAGGCCGTGGAAAACATGATCGATCGCACCATCGAGGACCTGCGGGCCTTCATCCGCC
>JAGTVD010000211.1 GCA_018224505.1 Desulfatitalea sp.
AGCCGCGTGACCGGGTGGCCATCAAAATCCATTTCATCACCGACGTGTCGCCGGCCTACAACCGGGTCGTGCTGTAAAGAGGTTTCATGGAAATCACCATCGTTTCCGTCATTCTGGTGGCCACCATTTATCTGCTGATCAGCGAGCGTTTGCCCGTGGATCTGACCGCCATCGGCATCATGGTGGCCCTGATGCTCACCGGTATCCTGGCCCCGGTGGAGGCTGTGGCGGGGTTCGCCAATCCTGCCGTGATCACCGTTGGCGCCATGTTCCTGATCAGCCAGGGCATGGTGCGCACCGGGGTGGTGGGCTTGATCGGCCAGCGGGTGATGACCCTGGCCGGGGGCCGGGCGTGGATGGCGTTGCTGGTGGTTTTGCTGATCGTGGGGGTGGCCTCGGCCTTTATCAACAACACGCCCGTGGTGGTCCTCTTCATTCCAGTGATTATCTCCATGGGCTGCCGTTTGGGCGTGAGCCCCTCCAAGTACCTGATTCCCATCTCCTATGTTTCCATCCTGGCCGGCACCTGCACCCTCATTGGCACGTCCACCAACATCATCGTCAGTGATCTGTCGGCCCGCAACGGCTACGGCGCCATCGGCATGTTCGAATTGGCATGGGTCGGGCTGCCCATTGCCGTGATCGGCTTTATTTTCATCTTGCTGGCGGCTCCCCGCTGGCTGCCCGATATGGACCATCCCACCTGTGAACTGGACGGTCAACGCAAGCGGCGCTACCTGGCCGAGTTGGTGGTGCCTCGGGGCAGCGCTTTGGTGGGCCTGAACCCCTGCGGCGATTTGGCGGCCCGTTATCCGGGTATCGAGGTGGTGGAGCTGATCCGCTACTCCCACATCTTCCATCCGTGCCGGGACACCGTGGCCATCGCACCGGACGATCTGCTGCTGGTCAAGGGCAGTCCCAACGACATCACCCACATACTACAGGGCAAGGATGTGGACCTGCCGCCCACGGCCAAGGGGATCGACTATGGCAAGCCGGAGGAGACCCTGGTGGTGGAGTTGATCATTCCCCCCCAATCGAGCCTGCTCGGCCAGCGTCTGGGCGAGACTTACCTGGACAGGGAGGAGTCGCTGCATGTGGTGGCGGTGGAGCGCAGCGGCCTGCACTTTACCGAACGGCAGATCAAGGACATCCGTCTGCGCATCGGCGACATCCTGCTGGTGTGGTGCCGGGTCGACCGCATGGAAAAATATCGCGGGCGCAGTGACTGGATCGTGGTCGAAGATGTGCACCACGACATCGTCTACCAGCGCAAGGCGCCCCTGGCCGGCCTGATTTTCGCCGCCATGGTGATCGCTGCCGCCTCCGGTCTGGCTGATATCATGGTGTGCGCGCTGGCGGCCGTTTTCCTGATGCTGGTCACCGGTTGCCTGCCCCTTCAGGAGGCCTACCGGGCCTTGCAGAGCAACGTGCTCATGCTCATCGCCGGCACCATTGCCCTGGGCTCGGCCATGGACCAGACCGGCGCCAGCCAGCTTTACGCAGAGTTCTACCTGGGGGTACTTCAAGGCTGGCCGCCCTATCTGATCCTCGCCGGCTTCCTCCTGCTGACCAGCATCAGCACCCAGGTGCTGAGCAACAATGCCACCGCCGTGCTGCTGCTGCCCATCGCTATCTCCACCGCCCTGGGCCTGGGGGTGGATCCCAAGCCGTTCATCATGGCGGTCTGCTTCGGCGCCAGCGCCTGTTTCGCCACCCCCATCGGCTACCAGACCAACTTGATGGTCTACGGCCCCGGCGGCTACCGCTTCAGTGACTATCTGAGGTTGGGTATCCCCCTCAATATTTTGGTGCTGGTGGGAGGTACCTTGTTGATTCCGGTGTTCTGGCCGCTGTGAGAGTTGGTGGGTTGGGCGGTTGCTCGGCCACCTTTTTCTGCATGATAGGAGGTGCACCCGGTGGCGGGGGTGGAACGCTGCGTCCGCAATGGGGTTTTAGTGACGCTTGGGGGTATGCGCAGGGTTGTTCGGCCCGCACTGTTAATTTGGGGCCGATTGCCGTTACCGGTTGACGGATAGGCCTCCCACAAAGGTTCAACTGTTCACGATCCGCTCCCCCCCACCGCCTTGCCGATATCGCCGAACCGGGTTTGTCATTCTTGACGGATGGGGGGATGGCGTGGGATAGAGTAAAAACGTGCAGGATGTTGGCGTGGGGTTGCAACATCTTGTCGTTTAAGAGGAATGCAAACCATTGAGGGGGAACCATGGCGCACCTGCCTTCAGCTTCCACGCCGCCGGACGACGGCGTGACCATCGTCAATACCGGCTGCTGCCACGACTGCGGCGGCCGCTGTGTTCTCAAGGCCCATGTCAAGGAGGGCCGCATTATCCGGTTCGAGTCCGACACCGGCCCCGAGCCCCAGATTCGTGCCTGTGCCCGCGGGCGTGCCTACCGCCAAAGGCTCTACTCGCCGGAGCGCCTCAAATACCCCCTGCGGCGGGTGGGCGCGCGCGGGCAGGGGCGCTTCGAGCGCATCGGTTGGGACGAAGCCCTGGACACGGTGGCCGACCAGCTCAAACGGGTCAAAACGACCTATGGCAACGCCGCCATACTCTTCCTGCCCGGGGCGGGCAACCAGGGGATTCTGCACGGCCCCACGGCGCCGGGCATGATGCTGCAGGCGTTTGGCGGGTTCACGCGCTATTGGGGGATTCCGTCCTATGAAGGGGCGCTGTTCGCCTCCATGGCCACCTATGGCACCATCCGCACCGGCCACTCCCGGGACGATCTGCTCAATTCCAAATTGATCGTCATGTGGGGCTGGAACCCGGCCAACACCGTCTGGGACCCGGAAACCAGCCTCGCGGTGGCCAAGGCCCGGGAAAACGGGGCGCGCATCGTAGCCGTGGACCCGCGCCATACCGATTCGGTGGCCACCTTCGCCCACCAGTGGATCCCCATTCGGCCCGGCACCGATGCCGCCATGCTCATCGCCATGGCCCATGTGATCATCGCCGAGGGGTTGCTGGACCGCGCATTCATCGAAAAGTACACGGTGGGATTCGACGCCTACCGGGACTACGTGTTGGGCAAAAGCGACGGCGTGGCCAAGACGCCGGGCTGGGCCGAGCCCATCACCAAGGTGCCGGCGGACGTGATCACCGGGTTGGCCCGGGCTTACGCCACCCAAAAGCCGGCGGCCCTCATCGCCGGGTGGGGGCCGGCGCGCACGGCCATGGGTGAGCAGTACAGCCGGGCGGCCAACGTGCTGTGCGCCATGACCGGCAACATCGGCATTCCCGGCGGATACGCCGCCGGCTTCATGCGCGCCTACTCCAGCCGCGAGACCGGCCATCTGATGAAAAAAGACCCGGGCAAGCAAATCGACAAATCCAAGGGCATCCCGTCGGCCAATCCGGTGGAAAACGGGGCGCTGCCCCGACCGGACACGCTTTACAAGCTCAGCGGCGGCACCAATGCCACCAGTGCCCGTATTCACCAGGGCCGGATCTGGGATGCCATCCTGCGCGGCCGGGCGGGGGGCTATCCGACCGACCTGAAGATGGCCTACATCGTGGCCAGCAACTGCCTGAACCAGTACCCCAACGCCAATCGCGGCGCCGAGGCCCTCCGCTCCCTGGAATTCGTGGTGGTGCACGAGCAGTTCATGACGCCCACCGCGCGGTTCGCCGACATCGTCCTGCCGGTCAACACCTTCATGGAACGCAGCGACATTGCGCCGCCGTGGCTCGGATCGCCCTATTATATTTATCTCAACCAGGCGGTGGCCCCGCTGCACGACACCAAATCGGACCTGGAGATCTGTCGGGCATTGGCGCCACGCATCGACGTGCCGGCCGACTTTTTCAACATGAACGACGAACAGATCCTGCGGCTGTTCGCCTCCCGCCGCAAAGACATTGCCGATTTCGACACCATGCAGCGCGACGGCGTACTCAAAATCAAGCTGCCCGAGCCTATCGTGGCGTTTCGGGAGCAGGTTGCCGACCCGGACCACCATCCGTTCCCCACCCTGTCCGGCAAGATCGAGATCGCCTGCGACCACCTGGCCGAGATGGAGAACCCGCGCATTCCCGCCGTTCCCCAATACCTGGGCCACCCGGAGCATTTCGATACCCCCCTGGCCCAAAAATACCCGCTGCAGCTGCTCACCGCCCACAGCAAAGTCCGCACCCACTCCACCCTGGAGCGGGTCCCCTGGCTGCAGGCCATGGAGGACCACGGGGCCTGGATTCATCCGGTGGATGCCCGCGCCCGGCAGATCGAAAACGGCGATGCCATCGACATCTTCAATGATCGCGGCCGGGTGCGCACCACCGCCCGGGTCACCGAACGCATCATGCCGGGGGTGGTCAATGTGTGCCAGGGGGCCTGGTACACACCGGATGAATCGGGGGTGGACGTGGGCGCCTGCGCCAACACCCTCACCCGTGACGAGCCGTCGCCCGGCGGCGCTTTTCCCATGAACAGCGCCCTGGTGCAGGTGGCCCGCGTTTCCCGGCAGCCGCAGGAGGACCAATAATGGCCGCATCCATGGGGATCTATTTTGACCAGACACGCTGCACCGGGTGTTATACCTGCGTGGTGGCCTGCAAGGATTGGTATGATATCGCCGCCGCAGCGGTGAACCTGATGCGCGTGAGCTGCATCGAACGGGGCACATTCCCCGATCTTTTCGCCGCCTACCTGGCCAGCCCCTGCTATCACTGCGCCCAGCCGCCGTGCATCGCCGCCTGTCCTGCAGCGGCCATCACCAAGCGGGCCGCCGACGGCATCGTGGTGGTGGATCGCGACCAATGTGTGGGGGTGGACCACTGCCCCCATAAGTGCCTCAAGGCATGCCCCTGGAACGCCCCCCAGTTCGGTCCCGAACCCAATGCCAAGATGCAGAAATGCGAGCTGTGCCTGGACCGTCTGGCATCGGGCCGCCAACCCGTCTGTGTGGATGCTTGCCCCATGTTCGCTTTGGATGCGGGGCCGCTGGAGGCGCTGCAAGCAAGATACGGGGATGGGCGCGAAGCCGAGGGATTTAAATTCCGCAAACGGTTCAACCCCTCGGCGATCTTCAAACCCAAGACGGAATAGCGCCGGTATCGGACGGCGGCCGCATGCGCTAAAGAAAAACCGGGACGCGCCGATAGTTACCATGGACAACCCGGGGGCCCGGGGTGTTCCGTTGGAATGGCGCTGATACGCTATTCGGGCAAGGCCTAAAAACAATGAAAGCGCAGGAATCTCTGTGACACCGGACAAGTCCTATACACTGTTGGTCGTGGATGACGAAGTGTCCATCACCCGCGCCCTGCAACGGCTGTTTCGCAAAGAAGGTTACCACATCCTGACGGCCCAGAGCGGCGACGAGGGCCTGACCCTTCTGCAGGCCGAAAGCCGGAATGTCGCGCTGATCATCTCGGACCAGCGCATGCCCGGCATGAGCGGCGACCAGTTTCTGGAAAAGGCCCGCAAAATCGTCCCCGATGCCATGCGCTTCCTGCTCACCGGGTATGCGGATATGGAGGCGGTCATCAAGGCGGTCAACAATGGCGGGATACACCGCTATTTGACCAAGCCGTGGAATGACGACGCCTTGCTGCTGCACGTGCGCCAATGCCTGGAACATTTTGAGCTGTTGAACGAGAACCGGCGTTTG
>JAGTVD010000212.1 GCA_018224505.1 Desulfatitalea sp.
CACCATGCATGCCTTAAGCATTATCAAGGACGGTTTTAAGGGAAAATTTTATCCCATCCACCCCAGCGAAAAAACGGTTCTGGGTCTTGAGGCATTCGCCGCTCCCGAAGATCTGCCCGAGGCTCCGGATCTGGCCATTTTTGTGCTTCCTTCCAAGTACCTGCTTGGTTTGTTTGAATCTTTTGGCCGTGTGGGCACGAAATCCGCCATCGTGATCACCGCGGGTTTCAAGGAAATCGGAATGGACGGGGCCGCTCTGGAACAGCAGCTCAAGGATATTGCGGCTAAATACGGTATGCGATTTATCGGTCCCAACTGTATGGGGCTTGTCAACCGGGAGGCGGATCTCAATACCACGGTCATGCCGCTGATCGGCAAACCCGGCCATCTCGGCATGATCTCACAAAGCGGCACTTACGTGGCACAAACCATCGTCTATCTGCAGAAGCGGGGGATTCATTTCAGCAAGGCCGTCAGCGTGGGCAATGAAGCTGATGTCAATATCATCGATGTCCTGGAATACCTGGGTGAAGATCCGCATACCTAAGCTGTCGCCATGTATATCGAAACCATCCGCGACCCCCGGCGGTTTCTGGAAGTGGCGAAAAAAATCACCCCCCGTAAACCGGTCATTGCCCAGTACGTGGGCGGCAGCGAAGCCGGGGGCCGGGCCGGGCTCAGTCATACCGGGGCCATGGCCGGCAAGAACTATCTCTATGACGGCCTTTTCCGCCAGGCCGGGGTGATCCGCGTGGATACGGTGGAGGATCTCTACGCCCGGGGATGGGCCCTTGCCACACAACCGGCTATCCATGGCAACCGAATCGGCATTATTACCAATTCCGGCGGGCCGGGATCGGCCATCGCGGACACCTGCGAGGCCAATGGATGCGTGATGCCGGTCTTCAGCGCGTCTCTTCAATCAAAGATCAAACCGCTGATGCCGCCCCACGCGCCGTGCGGAAATCCCGTTGACCTGACCTTTTCCATGGACATGGGGATCATGACCGATACCATCGTGGACCTGGTGATGCAAAGCGGGGAAGTCGACGGTGTCGTGCTTCATGGCGCCATGTCTACGGGATTTATGAAGGCGGTGTTTCCCCATGTGTCTCACCTGCTGCCCGGGGTCAGTCTTTCGGATCTTGTCAATCAGTCCGGCCGGGACCTTGCCGCAACCGCACGCAAACCTTTTGATAACAGGATCCCCATGACGGTTTCCTCCTTTTTTGATCGGGATGACGCCTACACCGAGGCCTATGAAGACGCCGGGGTTCCCGTCCTTGATGCGCCGGAAAAAGCGGCCAGGGCCATGGCCTCTCTTGTTCAATATAAAAAGATTCGCGACAGGGGGCCTGATACACCTTTCGCAGCCGGGGACGCTGATCCTTTTGCCGTCCGGATCATTGATGACGCCGTAAAAAACGGTCAGTCCGCCCTTGACGAGTATACAGCCAAAAAATTGCTTGCCTGCTATGGTATACCGGTTCCGGATGAACGTCTGGTCCACGATGCAGACGGTGTCGTTGCCGCAGCCGTTGATATCGGCTTTCCGGTGGTGCTCAAAGCCTGTGATCCGGATATCCTGCATAAAAGCGATCAAAATCTCGTGCATGTGAACATCACGGATGCCGATGCTGCAATCCGTGCGTATCATTTGATACAGGAAGCAGCGGGCCGGCCTGTTCCGGTTCTGGCGGCCCAAATGATCAGCGGCCGGAGGGAACTGCTGGCCGGCATCACCTGTGATGCACAGTTTGGTCATTGCGTGGCATTCGGCATCGGCGGCGTGCTCACCGAAGCTCTTAATGATATCACCTACAGACTCGCGCCCCTTGGCCTCAGGGATGCCGAAGAAATGATAGCCGAGGTCAGATCGGCGAAACTGCTGGGCCATTATCGCGGCATGCCCCCGGCGGATGTGAGTCGGCTCGCCGCCATTCTTGTGCAATTGAGCAAAATACCCCTTCTGCATCCGCAAATCCTTGAGATCGATATTAATCCAGTGATTCTTTCCGGATCGCAACCCGTTGCCGTCGATGCGCTGGTGGTTTTAAAATAGCACTGCTCCTGCGCCTTTTTTGTTCTATGGGCTCAAGAGATTTGTTTGGTATTACGTTTACAGATTCCTATGATTGTAAACCGGCACAGCCAGGTAATCATGGGCGCGATTGCCGTGACACGAATTGCAGGGCAATCGCATGTAGAAATTTCATGAGTTCAAGATTTTCAGGAGGTATTTGTGATCCCAGGCGGCCTTGAGTCGCTTGGTTTGGATACCCCCTTTAAGGGATTTTTCCTGTTTGAGCAAGTTGAGCGCCATATGTCGCAGAATACCGAAATTCTCCGGGGCATGGTCCTTGCGTACCCGACAGTGATCTTCCCGGAAAGAGACGTCTAAGCACCAGTGGAGTCCGTTTTCAATACCCCAATGGTTCCGGATGGCATGGGCGATCGTCGGGGTATGATTTTGAAGGCTGGAGATAAAATAAGCGGTTTCCGTTGATACGGTTCCGTCGATATCCCGCTGCCGTACCGCCATGGCGATGCTGGTGATGCCTTCCCACAGGTGTTTTCCTTGAAGCCAGTCGATATTGTCGGTGGTGTAGTAACGCCGGGTTTCGATACGACCGTGCTCGCCGTCGACGGTTTCAAAAGAGTCAAAGGGGCCATTGGCCGGGTCCTGGAAAAATAGCGCTATATGTTGATGGAGGTCTGGCTGGTTGTTTTTGACTTGCAGGACATAATCGGCATTTTCCTCGATGATGGTGCGGGCAATTTTCTTTTGACAGCCCATGGCGTCAATAGTGACAATGGCGCCTTCCAGAGCGAGGGTTTTGATCAGTTCCGGGATCGCGGTGATCTCATTGGATTTATCATCGGTTTTGAGCTGGCCGAGTACGAGGTTGTGTTCCGCTGCCCACGCACTGACCATATGAATAGCGGCCGTACCGTTGGCGCGGTCATGGGATCGGCGAAGCGTTTTTCCGTCAATGGCGACGGTTTTGCCTTTAAGGGAGTGGGGAAGATCCTGGACCCAGCGGGTGAAAAATGTTTGAAAAGCCTTGGGTTCAATCATGGCGAACAGGCGGCCGAAGGTATCATGGGAGGGGATGCCGTTGGGCAGCTCCAAAAACTCATTGAACCAGGTCTGTTTGGTACGGCCGTATTCCTCTACCTGTGTCCAGGTATCCGCGCCGCTGATAATGGCGCAAAGGGCGATCATCAGGATATCGTAGAGCTGGTGTCGGGTGTTATGATGCCGGGGGTCTGTAATACAATCGATGTGTCTGGCAATGGGTGCAGCGATGGATTTTGTCATGGTGTAACCTCCTAAAATTATGGTTTTTTAGGATGGTTATCATACAAAAATGTAAAAGTCTAGATTTTTTAACAATTTCAATAACTTATTTTTTATAATTTATATATTATATTTTATCGGAATGTTATGAACCTCACTTTTATGCGTCTTATTTGAGACGAGCTTTGGCAATATAACATATCTTGATGATAAAGTTACTTGCGATTGCCCTGGAAGGCGCTATTGTCACTATTGACGCCATGGGCTGTCAAAAGAAAATTGCCCGCACCATCATCGAGGAAAAGGCCGATTATGTCCTGCAAGTCAATAACAACCAGCCAGACCTC
>JAGTVD010000213.1 GCA_018224505.1 Desulfatitalea sp.
CTCTTTGGCGGTGCGCACCACAACCGCTTTGTATACCTCGCCTTTTTTTACCTTGGCATTGGGTATGGCGTCCTTGACCGATACGACGATCACGTCGCCAACGCTGGCATACCGGCGGCGAGATCCGCCCAGCACTTTGATGCAGTATACGACCCGCGCACCTGAGTTATCCGCCACGGTAAGTCTGCTTTCGCTCTGAATCATGACCTTGCCCCTCTAATTCTAAACCGCTTTTTGGATGATGCGGCTGATTCTCCAGCGCTTGGTTTTGCTCAATGGCCGAGACTGCGTCAGGATCACCCGATCACCGATGCGGCCCTGGTTGTCTTTGTCGTGCGCGACATACTTGTGTTTGCGTCGAACGTATTTCTTGTATGTCGGATGCTTGTCCAGCCACTCGACGACAACCACCACCGTCTGGTCCATCTTGTTACTGACGATGGTGCCCACCACCTGTCTTTTCATGCCACGTGTATTCATCATTATATGCGCCCCTGATCCGTCTTACGCGCCATTGCGTTCAAAACCGTGTGGATACGCGCGATATCCTTCTGGGTCTGCTTGATCTTACGCGGGTTTTCAAGCTGACCGATCCCTTTCTGAAACCGCAGGTTAAACAACTGCTGCTTCAGTTCGGTGATCTTCTGCTGCATTTCATCGCGGCTGAGCGCCCTGACATCATCGACCTTCATATCCCTTCGCTCCTCTCGACGATCCGGGTTTTCACCGAAATCTTGTGGGCCGCCAGCCTCAACGCCTCTTGAGCCATCTCTTTGGACACCCCGGACATCTCGTAAAGCACACGGCCCGGTCGAATGACAGCCACCCAGGATTCAGGTGCCCCTTTGCCCTTGCCCATGCGCACTTCAGCCGGCTTTTTGGTCAGCGGCTTATCCGGGAAGATGCGAATCCAGATTTTTCCGCCTCTTTTCACATGCCGGGTCATGGCGATACGGGCGGCCTCTATCTGTTTGGCACTGATGTAACCGCAGTCAATGGCTTGCAATCCATATTCACCAAAGTTCAGGGTGGCGCCCCGACTCGCGGTCCCCCGCATCTTGCCCTTCATCACTTTGCGGTGTTTGACTTTTTTAGGACTTAACATAACAACCTATCTCCTGTTCAACGCAGTCGCTTCTGGATATAGCGTGCGCACGGGATGCCCGGGGCGCCCCTTCGGTTCGATTAAGACTCGGCTTGTACCGGTTCTTTAGCGAGAATCTCACCCTTGAAAATGTACACTTTGACGCCTACCACGCCGTAGGTTGTCCGGGCTTCGGTAAACCCGTAATCGATGTCGGCCCGGAGGGTGTGCAGTGGCACCCGACCCTCGCGGTACCACTCGGTACGCGCCATTTCTGCGCCCCCCAACCGTCCAGAGCAGATGATCTTAATCCCTTGGGCCCCGAAGCGCATCGCTGAGGTCACCCCTCGTTTCATGGCGCGGCGGAAGGCAACCCGTCGCTCGAGTTGCATGGCCACGTTCTCGGCCACCAGCTGCGCATCGATCTCCGGTTTGCGGACCTCCTGGATGTCGATCAGGACTTCCTGGGAGACCTTCTTTTCAAGTTCCTGCTTGAGCCGCTCGATTTCGGAGCCTTTTTTGCCGATCACGATCCCCGGCCGAGCTGTGAATATACGCAACCGAATGCGTTTGGCTGAGCGTTCGATCTCGATGCGCGAGATGCCCGCATGGAAGAGCTTCTTTTTAACAAATTTGCGCAGATTGAAATCCTGCTCGATGTACTCGGCATATTTCTTGTCCGAGTACCACCGGGAATCCCAGGTCTTTACGATACCCAGCCTTAATCCAATGGGATTGACTTTCTGGCCCAAGCTGTTACCTCCTCCTTGTTACAACGCCGAATCGGTCAGTATGACCGTGACATGACTGGTGCGTTTCAAGATGCGCGTTCCGCGTCCACGGGCCCGTGCCCGAAATCGTTTGAACATCGGGCCGGGATCGACAATCAAATTACCTACCACCAAGTCATCAATGTCCACGTCGGGGTGCTGATCCGCATTGGCAACGGCCGACCGCAATACTTTCTCGACGATACCTGCTGCCTTTTGAGGCATGAACTGAATGGTAGCCAACGCTTTTTCCACCGGTTTGCCCTTGACGGCATCGGACATCAAACGGACTTTTTGCGGCGAAATGCGCACATATCGGGCGACTGCTTTAACCTGCATGATTGCCACTCCTCTAACCCTTGCCTATTTCTTTTTAGATTTCTTATCCGCGGCATGACCGAAAAAGGTTCTAGTTGGCGAAAATTCTCCCAACTTGTGCCCCACCATGTTCTCGCTCACGAACACCGGAATGAATTTGCGGCCATTATGCACAGCCAGCGTCAGCCCCACCATTTCAGGCACAATGGTCGAACGCCGCGACCATGTCTTGATGACCCGGTTGCTCCGCGTCTCCTGGGCAACCTGAACCTTATAAATCAATTTGTCTTCAATAAACGGACCTTTTTTCAATGACCGTGGCATAACCTCTCCTGTGCCTCCCGCGGCGTTGTTGGATTCCGGTACTCGAACCCGTTGCGGCCTGTGGCGCCGCTGGGGTGCCGCGCATGGCCTTGCAGCTGATTATTTTCTCCGTTTGACGATATAGCGATCAGTCGATTTGTTTTTGCGCGTACGATACCCCTTGCTGGGCATTCCCCAAGGTGAGCAGGGATGCCGACCGCCGGATGAACGTCCTTCGCCGCCGCCCATGGGGTGGTCCACCGGGTTCATGGCCACACCGCGTACTTTGGGCCTGCGTCCAAGCCAGCGGACCCGACCGGCTTTGCCGAAGGAGAGGTTCTCGTGTTCCACATTGCCCAGCTGCCCCACGGTGGCCTTGCACTTGAGCAGAACCATGCGCACTTCACCCGAAGGCAGTTTGACAAGCGCATAACGGTCCTCTTTGGCCATCAACTGGGCGTAGGTGCCGGCGCTGCGCACAATCTGGCCGCCCTTTCCCAGGCGCAATTCGATGTTATGGATATGCGTACCCAGAGGAATGTTGGCCAGGGGCAGTGCATTGCCCGGCTTGATATCGGCTTCAGGTCCGGACATGACAACATCACCGACTTTTATGTTCAGCGGGGCCAATATATAGCGCTTTTCTCCGTCTGCATAATTCACCAACGCAATACGTGCACTGCGATTGGGATCGTACTCGATTGATGCAATCTTGGCCGGTATCCCGTCCTTGTCCCGCCTGAAATCGATGATACGGTAATAGCGCTTGCTGCCGCCACCGCGGTGCCGGGCCGTAATGCGTCCGTAACTGTTGCGGCCACCGCTCTTTTTCAGAATCTTGATCAGACTCTTTTCCGGTGTCGTCTTGGTGATTTCCTCGAAAGTGGAAAAGGTCTGAAACCGTCGACCGGCCGATGTCGGATTAACTCGTTTAATTCCCATCTGTACGAACTCCTAAGCTTAAGCCCCTTCGAAGAACTCGATGCGTTCGCCGGGCTTCAATGTGACGATGGCTTTCTTCCAATCGCGGCGTTTACCCAAAATCCGTCCACGCCTTTTAAATTTGCCCCTCACATGCATGGTGCGGGTTTCAGCCACTTTCACGTTGAATATCTGCTCCACCGCCCGTTGCACTTCGATGCGGTTCGCGCCTGGATCCACTTCGAAAGTCACCTGGTTGGCGGCATCTTTCTGCGCATTGGTTTTTTCTGTAATAATCGGCCGTTTGATAACATCATAATTAATCATGAGAGCAGCCTCCCTTCGATGCCCTTGATGGCACCTTCAAGCAGAACCAGTTTCTCGTACTTGAGGATGTCATAGACATTGAGGCCCTCACAGCGCATTACCTTAACCCCCGGCACGTTCCGCGCGGAAAGTTCCAGGTTGCGGTCCTGGTCACTGGTTACAATCAGCGCGTTGGCCACCTGCACGTTTTGACAAACGGAAACAAATGCCTTGGTTTTGACTTCCCCCAGGTCGAAGCGATCCATGACAAGCAACTCCGCATCCTGCAACTTGCTTGTCAGCGCCATTTTAAGGGCCAGCCGGCGCACTTTCTTGGGCACCTTCTGAGCATACGAGCGGGGATGGGGCCCAAAGATAACACCGCCTCCGCGCAACAGAGGCGACTTAATGTCACCTCGGCGGGCACGGCCGGTTCCTTTCTGGCGATAGAGTTTGCGCGTACTGCCCACCACTTCGGAACGGTTTTTCACCTTTGCGGTTCCGGCACGGCGGTTAGCCAGTTGGGCTACGACCACCTGATGCATCACGGCCTTGTTGATCGCCACATCGAAAATCGCATCCGGCAGCTCAGCCTGGGACACTTTATCACCCTGAATATTGATCACATCTACAGTTGCCATACGCTTCCTCGTTCGGGACCACGGCGACGCCGGGCCTGCCGTATCGGCCCTCGGGGGCACCGGTTAATCCTATTTCCCAAATTTCAATTTATGTATCATCACCAGCGATTGACGATGACCGGGAATCGCTCCCTTAACCAAAATCAGGTTGTTTTCCGGCCGGATATCAATGATCTCCAAATTACGCACCGTTGTACGATCCTGGCCGTAACGGCCGGGCATTTTCTTACCCTTCATCACCCTGGAAGGCCATGCGCTGGTGCCGATGGAGCCTGGTATACGGTGGCATTTTCCACCATGAGTCTCCCGCCCGCCGCTGAATCCGTGCCGTTTTATGACACCGGAGAAGCCGCGCCCCTTGCTGCTGCCAACCACGTCGATCTTTTCGCCGATGGTGAACAGATCCGGGCCCAGATTTTGCCCCAGGTTATAAGCCGCCGGGTCATCCACCTCGACCTCTCTCAATCGGGCGAAGCAATCACCACCGCTTTTCTGGAAATGCCCCTGCTGCGGTTTGCTGGTCTTGGAGGCTTTTTTGGTTTCAAATCCCAATTGCAGCGCGTTGTATCCATCACTGGATTCAGATTTGATCTGTGTTATGACGCAGGGGCCCGCCTGAATCACCGTTACCGGTATATAGCGGCCATCCGACGTAAACACATTTGTCATCCCCAATTTTTTACCGATCAGTGCTTTGCACATGGCTTATTCTTTCCCTACCCTACAGTTTGATCTCCACATCCACACCCGGGGAGAGGTCCAGCTTCATCAGCGCATCCACCGTTTGCTGAGTCGGTTCGAGAATATCGAGCACCCTTTTATGGGTACGCATTTCGAACTGTTCCCGGGACTTTTTATCAATATGGGGCGACCGTAACACACAAAACTTATTGATTTTGGTCGGCAAAGGAATGGGGCCCACCACTTTCGCGCCGGTTTTGCGCGCGGTGTCCAAGATGTCCGTTGCGGACTGATCCAGAAGCTTGTGATCGTAGGCCTTCAACCTGATCCTGATTTTGGCGTTCATAATCATGGGTCAATCTTTCTACTCGATAATTTCGCTAACCACACCAGCGCCCACCGTTCGCCCACCTTCGCGAATGGCAAAACGCAGCTCTTTTTCCATCGCGATGGGCGTGATCAGATCGCCCGTGATGGTCACGTTGTCACC
>JAGTVD010000214.1 GCA_018224505.1 Desulfatitalea sp.
CCGCCGGCAGCGGACGATGAGGCATTGGCCGAAACCGTGATCCTGAACCCGAAATCCGCCGCCAATCGGAAACCGAGGCCATGACCGAAACCGCCAACGCTGAGCAACTGGTTGCCGAAATGCGTGCCGTCCAGACAGCCGACCCCACAGGCGCACCCCGGGCCATCGAAGCCTTGCTGGCAGAGCGGTTGGCACGCTATCCGGGTGTCGAAGGCCGCCAGATCCTGCTGAACCTTCTGGATCTGCTTTCACCTCGCGCCCAGGCGCCCCACTCAGCCTCCGACACCCAGGTGCTGACCCGGGTCTGCGCGCTGCTGCTTGGACGCAACGTCAGCCCCGACGAACTCACATCGGCCCAGATGCTCGAACGGCTGGCCCAATCCCTGAACACCATTTTCGACGCCCTCAATCAGTTGATTGGTGTAATCAACATCACCTTTTCCGGTGGCAGTACCGGCGAGCAGACCATCCGCCAGTTCATCGGATTTCAGCTGCAGGGAGAAAACCCGGACCAATCCCTGGAGGCCTACCTGGGACGTATCAACCAAGCGTTTCTGGCCACCCGGGAGGCATTCAAAACCGCCGCTCGGATCAAAGTCGCCCAGATCCTTTCAACGCTGAGCCCCGAAACAATCGCGGCCGAACGCAGCGGCGGCCTGAAAATCGGCCCCCTGCGCAAAGCGGAAGATTATGATATTCTGAGGGAGAAAATCGATCGTATCCAACGCTGGTTCGATTCGGACCGTTTCATGGAGGACCTGTTAAGGGAATTCGAGAAACAGTGCCAGGAATACACCCGCAAGTAAGGAGAGTGTCACCATGTTCCATCGCATCTTGCCGATCTTCTGGATCGCCACCCTGCTGCTGACCGCCTGCGCCACCCCGCCACTGCCCCCACCGGACTGGGGCTATGAGAAGGATGCCATCGAGATCCACCTGAAAGCCGACCCCCAACTCAATCTCGATGACGGCGCCCCCCACACCCTGGTCCTGTGCACCTACCAGCTTCGGGACCCCAACACCTTCCACCGTCTGGGGGAGGACATGGAGGGCATCTACAAACTGCTCGAATGCGGGTTGTTTGACGGCAGCGTGGCCACCGCCAAGCGTTTAATCGTCCATCCGGGCCAGGATGTGGTCACCCGGCTGGACCGCGCCGCGGGCGCCCAGTATGTGGCCGTCGTGGCCGGCTATTATACTTTGCACAAGGAGCGCGTGACCCGGTTGTTCGATATTCCGGTGGTGGTCGACGAGTCGGGACTGCTGCGCAAGACCCGCGTCGCAAAGCCCGGCTCCCTGGCCATCGAATTGGAATTGGGACCGCTGCAGATCAATCCTTAATCAATAATCAATGGAATAACGGATTATGACGGAACGCGCGCTCTTCTGGCACCAGGGGCTGTTCCTGCAGCCCCAGCACCTGCAATTGAGCAGCCGGTATCACGAGGCTTTGAACCTTCCGCTCAAGCAATACCTGCAACCCCACTTCTGGGGTGTCGGCCACTACCAGGTTCAGGCCGCCGCCCTGGACAACCGCAGCTTCCACCTCACAGCGGGTAAATTCCTGTTTCCCGACATGACCTATGTGGAAATACCCGGCAACGGTGTGGTCATGCCGCGTTCTTTCGAGGCGGACTGGGAAGCGGGCAGCCAGCGGTTCGGGGTTTACCTCGGCCTGCGCAAATGCAGTGCGACCGGCGCCAATGTGACGGTAGTCAACGATATCGATGACGTGGTGGACGTCCGCACCCGCTGGGCAACCGCCGCCGCTGCCGAACCGGTATCCGACCTGCACCAGGACGGGCCGGCGGCGGAAGTGCAGCGTCTGTCCCATGTAATTGGCCTTTTCTGGGAATCGGAAAAGGACCGCCTGGGGGACTATGAATTGATTCCCATCGCCCAACTGGAGCGGGACCAGGATCGGGTGCGCATGTCCCCGGCCTACGTTCCCCCCTGTCTGGGCATCGGCGCCGACGACACCCTGTTTAACACCATAAAGGAGATTCGCGATCAGATCGGGGCCCGCGCGCGCCAGCTGGAAGCATACAAACGGGACCGCGGGCTCCATTCGGCTGAGTTCGGCGCCCGGGACATGGTCTACCTGCTCGCCCTGCGCTCCCTGAACCGCTACGCGTCCCTGCTCGAACACTTCACAGCCGCGCGCCACGGGCACCCCTGGAGCGTTTACGGCGTGTTGAGCCAACTGATCGGCGAACTCTCCACCTTCGCCGGGGATATCTCCTACACCGGGGAAACCACCGCCGGCGAGCGGCTGCTGCCATCTTACGACCACAACCGCCTGGGCCCCTGTTTCAGCGGCGCATTGTCGCTGATCACCCAGATGCTCGACCAGATCACCGCCGGGCCTGAATATGTGCTCCCCATGCTGTTCGACGGCACCTACTTCGGCACCGACATGCCGCCGGCCATCTTCGAAGGCCGCAACCGCTTCTACCTGGTGATGGAAACCGACGCCGACCCCAAAACCGTTCTGCCGGCCCTGGCGGGAATCGCCAAACTGGGTTGCCGGGAATCGCTGCCCATATTGATTGCACGCTCCCTGTCGGGCGTCGGTCTGCAGCACCTGGAAACACCCCCCCGGGAGCTGCCGCGCCGCGGCCGGGCCCTCTATTTTCAAGTCGACCATCATGACGACCAGTGGCTGCAGGTGCAAAAAGGCAAAAACCTGGCACTTTACTGGGATACGGCGCCCGAGGATCTGACGGTGGAATTGATGGCCGTGGGAAGGAGTTGACACCATGCGCTTGTCCGACTGTTTCATGGAGATCCTGGCTTACACCACCGCCGTCGCCGGCGGCGGCCAGACGGCCCCCTATGATCAGGTGCGCAATACCCTGGAGCAACTGATCACCCAAAGCGAAGCGTGCATGGCCCGGGGATCGTTCTCCCGGGAAGAGTTCGACCTGGCCCGTTTCGCCGTGTTCGCCTGGGTGGACGAAACCTTGCTCGCTTCCGCCTGGGAAGGCCGCCAGCAATGGCAGCGGGAGCAGTTGCAGCGGGTCCATTTTCAAACAGCCGATGCCGGCGAGCTTTTCTTCGAACGGCTAAACGGCATCGGCCCTCATCAGCAGCATGTGCGCGAAGTGTACTACCTTTGCCTCGCATTGGGATTCAGCGGGCAGTACTGCAACGCGGGGGACGACTTCATGCTCGAGCAGCTCCGGTCGCAGAACCTCAAACTGCTCACCGGCAGTTCCATGGGGATCCCTTCCATGGACAACCAGACCCTCTTTCCCGATGCGTACCCCAAAGGAGAATCCGATGGGCCTCCGACCGCGCCCGGCAAGGCACGCTGGCCCGCCTACGCCATTATCTGCACCGTGGCACCCGTGGCGCTTTACGGTATCCTGTTTCTTGTCTACCGTTTTATTCTGGGCAATATCGGCAGCAACCTTATCCGTACGGTGCAGTAAATGAAATCGATCATGGGATGGCTGATCAAAACGCTCTTGTTGACCACCCTGGTGGCCCTGGTGGCTCTGGTGCTTTTCGGCCTGGCGCTGTGGATCGGCTGGCCCTGGTGGGTCGGTTTTTTCCTGGTACTGGGGCTGGCAGGGCTGGTTCTGGCGGGTGCCGCGGTGCGCAAGCTGATGTTGCGCCGCCGCGAGCAGCTGTTCGTGCACCAGATCATCGCCCAGGACGACGCCCGCCGGCAAAGCCTGGCGCCCGGGGAGCAGGCGACGGCCCGGGACCTGCAAGCCCGCTGGAAGGAAGCCATCGACACCCTGCGCCGTTCCCACCTGCGCAAACAGGGCAACCCGCTCTATGTGCTGCCCTGGTACATGGTCATCGGTGAAAGCGGATCGGGGAAAACCACCGCCATCCAAAGCGCCCGGCTCTCCTCGCCCTTTGCCGAAATGACCCGGACATCGGGCATATCCGGCACGCGCAATTGCGACTGGTGGTTTTTCGAGCAGGCGATCCTGCTCGATACCGCCGGCCGATATGCCCTGCCCGTAGACGAAGGCCGGGACAAGGAGGAGTGGCAGACCTTTTTGACGCTGCTGGCTAAATTCCGCAAAAAAGAGCCCCTCAACGGCCTGGTGGTGACCATCGCGGCGGACCGGTTGGCCCAGGCCGCCCCAGAAGCCCTGCAGGAGGACGGCCGCGCCATCCGCCAGCGCATCGAGGAGCTGACCCGGGTGCTGGGCGCACGTTCACCGGTCTACATCCTGGTGACCAAGTGCGATCTTGTCCAGGGCGCTGCAGGGTTTTGCGACCAGCTTCCCGAGGCGGTCCTCAAACAAGCCATGGGTCATGTGAACCAAACCCTCGACACCGATGCCGGGAACCTTGTGGACAGAGTCTTTCGGCACGTCGGCGACCGGCTGCGGGAACTGCGCCTGTTGATGCTGCACAAACAGCAGGATCACGCCGCCACCGCCAAAATGCTGCTGTTCCCCGAGGAACTCGGCAAACTCCAAACCCCATTGGCAGCCTTCGTTCAAGGCGCCTTTCAGCAAAATCCTTACCAGGAGACACCGCTGCTCAGGGGCATCTTTTTCAGCTCGGGCCGCCAGGAAGGCACCCCTTTTTCCCACTTCCTCGGCGCTTTGGGATTGATCCAATCCCGGGATGTCCTGCCCGGTACCAGCAAGGGCCTCTTTCTGCATGACTTTTTCGCCCGCATCCTGCCAACGGACCGGCACATCTTCCGGCCCACCCAACGCATGCAGCAGTGGCGCCTGCTGACCCGTAACCTGGGGCTGGCGGCTTGGGTGGCAGTCACCATGGCCGCCTGCGGTCTTCTCAGCTATGCCTTTGTCAAAAACCTCAACACCCTGGCCGATGTGCGTCGCGAGTTTCAGAAACCGGCTTTGCTCCAAGGGCAACTGCTGGCAGACGTGATCACCATGGACCGGTTTCGTCAGGCGGTCAGCGAGGTGGAAGAGCGCAACCGCAACTGGTGGATTCCCCGCCTGGGCCTGACCGAAAGCCTCAAGGTGGAAACCGCGCTTAAACAGCAGTATGTGAGCCTGTTTCACAACGGCTTTCTGCAACCGTTCGACCGGACCATGGCCGAACGGATGACCCATTTCGGCGAACAGACCCCCGAGGCGGCCTTCGGCGCCCACGTGATCCACCTGGCCCGGCGAATCAATCTGCTCAAGGCACGCCTGGCCGATGCGGACCCGGCGCGCCTGGCCGCCCAGCCCCAGCCGGGCTATGGTCCCGCCGTGCTCGACCGCACCGATACGATCCCCGAAATCCAGACCCGCATCGGCACCCAATACCTCTACGCCCTGGCATGGACCCGGGACAGCGCCCGCCTCAATGAGGAGCTGACCCAGCTACAGACCTGGCTCAAGCACCTGCTCACCCAGCCGGACGTCACCCTCAACTGGTTGGCCGCCTGGGCCGGCACCGACTCTTCCCTGGCCCCGGCGCGCATGGCCGATTTCTGGGGCCCCCTTGCGGCCGAAGATCTTCCGGAGGTCGCGGCCGCCTTCACGGTGGCCGGCAAAATAAAAATCGAAGGCGCCATCAACGAAATCGAAGCCGCACTGTTCGAGCCGTTGCTCCTCGCCGGCGCCAAAAGCGCTTTCGCCGAGTGGTACCAAACCA
>JAGTVD010000215.1 GCA_018224505.1 Desulfatitalea sp.
AAACGCCAAATGTCAAATGGTGGCCGGGAATCCATTTTACATACAATCGGCATTTTTACCGGCCACGCAACACCCGGATCGGAACACTACAGAATAACAGAAGAATGGTAGAGTATCATAACAGAAGCGTATTAGAACAGGATAGCAGAAGCAGAGTCCCCTAATTCCAGTCCGCGCCTTACACATCAAAGATCACGCGCGCCCGCCAGCCATCTCCTTCCGGGCCCACCTGGATCTGGTGGTAAGTCACGGCCTTGATCTCATGGTCGATGCCGTGCCGACCGGGGATGAAGTCACCGGTCCCCACAGTTGCCCGCAGATGGTGTTCGGTCAGGGAGTGAATCGCTATTCGGCAGAGTACCTGCTGCTCACCGTTCCACAGGTAAAGCAGCTCCCGCACCCAATTGACCATCAGGTCGGCCCAGTCGGCACCTTCAAGATCAATGGCGCGGGTTTGCCGTTCGGCGCCGGCCGCAGGGCCATCCGACACCAGCACCGCGAACAGCGCCCGGGCGGCATTGGTGAAAAGCGCCTCGGGATCTGCACCGAAGATCTCCATGCCCAAATCGGCTGTGTGGTCGATCAAACGGTAGTAGTGCTCCGATGATAGATCCATCTGATCTCTTTTATATCAAAACCGTCCCCGTCTGCTCCGTATGATAGCCCCCCAGGGCCGCCACACGCGCTTTGAAACGGTCACTGGTGATCACCCTCAACAATGCCTGGATAGCGGGGGTGTCGAAATGGGACCGGGTCATCAGCAAGTCGTACTGCTCGGTGACTACCGGAATGAATGCGAGGCCCAGGGCCCGGGCCGCGGCATGAATGCCCAGGCCCACATCGGCGGCACCGCTGACCACCGCCGCCGCCACGGCCATGTGGGTGAACTCCTCGTTGTCGTAGCCGGCGATGTCGTCGGGTGCCAAGCCGAGCTGCTTGAGGCGATAATCGAGCAGAATGCGCGTCCCCGAGCCCCCCTGGCGGTTGATCAGCCGCACATCGTCGCGCGCCAGGTCCTCGATGCCCTGGATGCCTTTGGGATTGCCGGCCGGAACGATCAATCCCTGATCGCGCATCACCAGGTGGACCAGACGCACCGGAACATCGGGCAGGTACCGCTGGATATAGCTCACATTGTAGGTGCCCGTCTGTTCATCGAGCAAGTGGGTTCCGGCCATGTGGCATACCCCCCGCTTGACCGCCATCAGCCCGCCCATGCTCCCCACGTGACTCGAGGAAAGGCTCAGGTGGGCGCTTTGGGCACGCAATTCGTCAGCGAGCAGATCCAGGGTGTTGTCGTGGCTGCCCACCGCCACAATGGTGTTGGCGATGGCCGCCAGGGGCTTGAGCAATTCGGCGGACACGGCACTGTCGGGCAGTATGCCCTCCTGGTGGGCCGGTACGCGGATGATGCCGTCGGCCTCGGTGATGCTGGTGATCTGACCGGCGCCCCGTGGTAAAGCGGTGGCCACTCGCTGATCGCCCACCTGGCCGATCTTGACCCGCACGAACTCCTCGACCCCCAATTTGGAGGCGATTTTTCGGGTGGGCACCACCGGCACCGAGGCCCGCGCCGCGGGAAGCTGCCCGAGCATGCGCGCCATGAGCGGCTGCACCAACTGCTCGAAGGCCATGATGGTGGATACGGGATAGCCGGGCATGCCAAACACCGGTGTCCCGGGCAGCGAGGCCACGATGGTGGGCTTGCCGGGCATCATGGTCACCCCGTGGACCAGGATCTCTCCCCGAGCATTTAGGGCGGCCCTGGTGTAGTCCTCGGAGCCGGCCGACGATCCGCCGACCAACATGACGATGTCCGCGCCGCCGGCCACGGCTTGACCCGCGGCATCGGCAATCCGCTCCATATCGTCGCCCACACGTTCATGGCGCACAAACGTGCCGCCGGCCGCTGCCACCAGGGCACCGAGCAGGTAACTGTTGGATTCGATGATCTGACCGGGACGCGGCGCTTCATCCGGCCCGAGCTGTTGCCAGTCCACCATTTCCGAACCGGTGGGGATGATCACGACCCGCGGCCGGGCGAGCACCGGGATCTCGAACAGCCCGGCCGCCAGCAGGGCGCCCACGCAGTAAGGCGTTATGGCTTGTAAGCGCGCAAAGAGCATCTCCGTGGCCACAATATCCTCGCCCATTTTACGCACATGCTGCCAGGGAAAGGCGGGCGCTTCGATTTGCACCCGCGCTGCATCAAGCGTCTGGACATGTTCAATCATGATCACCGCATCGGTGCCGGGCGGCAACACATGACCGGTGTTGACATGGAACGCCTCCCGGCCGACGGCCAACTGCTTGGGCCGGGATGGATGGGCGCCGAAGGTGGTCGTGGCGTTGACGGCAATGCCATCCATGGCCGCGGCATGGAATCCGGGGGACGAAAGCCGGGCGGCCACCGGTTCGGCCAGCACCCGCCCCACGGCCTCGTGGGCGGGCAACCGTTCGGTTGCCAAAGGGTTGCGGCCGAATGTATCCAGCACGATCTGCAGCGCTTCCGTCAAAGACTTCAATTGCAAGTAGATGTTGCGTTTGGGGGCCACGATGGATTCCTCGGGTGTTGGGTGGTTCGGTTGTTTGGTTGAACGGTTGTTCGGTTGAACGGTTGTTCGGTTGATTGGTTGATTGGTTGTTTGGTTTCTCGGTTGATTGGTTGTTCAGTTGTGCGGATACTTGCAGATCAGGACTGCTTTCTTACATCAACAACACCTCAACCACAGCCCCCGCTTCCAAGCCTTCGCTGTTCAGGTCCACTGCCACCAACCCGTCGGCGGCGACCATGGTGCGGATCAGACCCGAGGCGCCCAGGATGGGTTCGGCCCACTGCTCGCCGGCGCGCTGTTCCAGGCGCACGCGGATAAAGTCGACCCGTCCCTGGGCCGAGGCCACATTGCGGGTCAAGCGGGCTTTGACGCGCACGGGGGCATCGTGCGGACAGCCGCCGATGTGAGAGAGGAAGGGGCGCACCAGCACCAGGAACACCACCATGGCCGATGTCACATGGCCCGGCAGGCCCCAGAAGGGTTTGGCGCCGCACTGAGCCAGGATGGTCGGCTTTCCGGGACTGATGGACACCCCGTGCACCAATATTTCCGATTGGGGCAGCGCCTCTATCACCGCCACGCTCAGGTCCCGAGTGCCCACCGAACTGCCGCCGGAGACCAGGACCATATCGTTTTCCGCCAGGGCGCGACTGCACGTGGCCCGCAGATCCTCAAAGCGGTCCGGAACAATACCGTACGGTGTCGGCCGGCCGCCCGCCTGCCGCACCAGGCCGGCAAGGGTGTGGGTGTTCACATCCCGCACCTGACCCGGCCCAGGATCTCGATCCACAGGCACCACCTCGTCACCGCTGGAGATGATACCCACCCGGGGCGGCATGTAAACCCGCACCGTCAGTGTACCACAGGCGGCCAGAAGGCCAATCTCCTGGGGTCGCAACCGCCGCCCCGCAGACAGCAGCACCTGCCCTGCGGCGGCATCCTCGTCCCGGGTCACCACATGCTGACCAGGGGCGACACTGCGGTATACCTCGATGGTGCCTTCGTCCAGGACGCCGGCGTGCTCCACCATGACCACACTGTCGGCGCC
>JAGTVD010000216.1 GCA_018224505.1 Desulfatitalea sp.
CCCCGCTACCGGCAGCACCGGCTCGATGACCACAGTGGCACACCGCGCCATCCCTTCGGCGTAAATGCAATCACTCTGGGAGACCCTGGCAAAAGGATTGACATGCCCCACGCGATTCAAATATTGTCCGTTTATGTAGTGGCGAATGTCAGTTATTTGATGAATCAGTGTCTATTGGACGGATGTGGCCGGTGCGCCTGGCGCGTGGCGGCCTGGATGGATGCGCGGTGACGGTAATGCGGCTGAATGGCCGCCCCCTTAAAAAAGGAGGATCCCATTATGAAAAAGATGTCTGTGTTCATGCTGGTTTTGATGATTGGTTTGCTGGGTGCGGGATCTGCGTTGGCCGACGATCCGGTCCGCATCGGCCTGATGGCCCCGCTCACGGGTGCCTGGGCCAGCGAGGGCCAGGATATGAAACAGATTGTCGAATTGCTGGCCGAGTCGCTCAACGCGGCCGGTGGCATCAATGGGCGCAAGGTGCAGGTGATCACCGCCGACGACGGCGGTGATCCGCGAACCGCCGCTCTGGCCGCACAACGGCTTTCGACCCAAAAGATTGTGGCGGTCATCGGTACCTACGGCTCCGCCGTGACCGAAGCGTCCCAGGGGATCTATGACGAAATGGACATCATCCAGGTCGCCAACGGTTCCACCGCCATCCGTCTTTCCGAAAAGGGACTCAAACATTTTTTGCGCACCTGCCCCCGGGATGATGAGCAGGGGTTGGTGGCATATCAAACTTTGAAAGACGGTGGCTACAAATCCATCGGTATACTGCACGACAACTCAAGCTACGCCAAGGGGTTGGCCGATGAAGCCAAAACCCTGTTGGACAAGGATGGCGCTAACATCGTTTTTTTCGAAGCCCTTACCCCCAAGCAGAATGACTACACGGCAATTCTGACCCGGATGCGGGCATCCAACCCTGATGTGGTGTTCTTCACCGGCTACTACGGTGAGGCGGGACTGCTGCTGCGCCAGAAGATGGAGATGAACTGGCCGGTGCCTTTCATCGGTGGTGATGCCACCAACAATCCGGACTTGGTCAAGATTGCCGGCAATGCCGCTGCCAAGGGGTTCCGTTTTCTGAGCCCGCCGGTTCCCCAGGATCTGGATACCCCCGAGGCCAAGGCTTTCATGGAAAGCTACCGTGGAAAATACAACGGCGAGCCCGGTTCGGTCTGGGCAGTGCTGGCCGGGGATGGTTTCCGCGTCGTGGCCAAAGCCATCGAGGCCACCGGCAGCGAGGATCCGGGTAAGATTGTCGCCTATCTGAAAAATGAGCTGAAGGACTTTCCAGGGCTGACCGGACCGATTTCATTCGATGCCAAAGGCGATCGGGTGGGCGACCTTTACCGGCTTTATGAAGTGGACGCCGGGGGTAAATTCGTTTTGCTGCCCTGATGATGCCGCATTGGTAACCCATTAATAAAAGGAATCGTCTCTCGTGGATCTGTTCCTTCAGCAGCTGACCAATGGGCTGGCAGTGGGCAGCATCTATGCTTTGATCGCCCTCGGGTACACCATGGTCTACGGGGTGCTCAAGCTGATCAATTTCGCCCACGGGGATCTGTTTGCCATCGGTGCCTATCTCGGGCTGACGCTGCTCACCACCTTCGGCTTGTCCCAATATTTGGGACCCATGGGGGTGGTGATCGTGCTGGCGGTGATGGTGATGGGGCTGGTGGCTGTGGTGGGCGCCGTGTTGGAGCGGGTGGCTTACCGCCCGCTGCGACAGGCCCACCGCCTGTCCGCGGTGGTGTCGGCCATGGGGGCGTCGATCTTCTTCCAGAACGCCCTGATGCTCGTCTATGGCGCCCGTTACAAGGTCTACCCCCATGATATTTTGCCCAAAAACGCCGTTTCGATCATGGGTTTCGAGATACCCCTGGTGCGTTTGCTGGTGCTGCTGACCTCTGTGCTGATGATGGTGGCCCTCTATCTGTTCATTCAGAAGACCCGTATCGGCACGGCCATTCGGGCCGCCGCCATCGACCAGCGGGCCGCCAAACTGATGGGCATCAATGTGGACCGGGTGATCATGATCGTCTTTCTCATCGGCCCTGCCCTGGGTGGGGTGGCCGGACTGATGGTGGGTCTCTATTACGGTCAGATCAACTTCACCATGGGCTGGATGTACGGTCTTAAAGCCTTCACGGCCGCCATCCTCGGTGGTATCGGCAACATTCCCGGCGCCATGGTGGGGGGGCTGTTGCTCGGGGTGATCGAGGCCATGGGCGCGGCCTACATCTCCATTGCCTGGAAGGATGCCATCACCTTCATGGTGCTGATCGCCATTCTCATCGTCCGGCCCACGGGGCTGCTCGGTGAGCGGGTCGCGGATAAAGTATGAAAGACGTTCGCCCAGTCATCTACGCTGTATTTTGCGGGGCGCTGCTGCTGGCGCCTTTCTTTCTCAACGCCTACTGGGTGGATGTGCTCAACAATGTCGGGCTCTATGCGATCCTCGGGTTGAGCCTCAACATCATCCTTGGCCACGCCGGTCTGTTCCATATGGGCCATGCCGCCTTCTACGCCATGGGGGCTTACACCACCGCCATTATAAACACCTCCTACCAGATCCCGGTGCTCTGGCTGATGCCGCTGAGCGGTCTTGTGGCCGGTGTGGCGGCCCTGGTGATTGCCCGGCCCATCATCCACTTGCGGGGGGACTACCTGCTGATCGTCACCATCGGTTTGGTGGAGATCGTCCGCATCGCTCTGATTAACAACGTGTTCGGTATTACCGGCGGCTCCAACGGCATTTTCGGCATCTCGCGCCCCGAGCTATTCGGTTTCCGCATTCGCCGGCCGGAGCATTTCTTCTTTTTGATCTGGGGTTTTGCGGCGATAACCGTATTTCTCTTCCACCGCCTGGAAAACTCCCGCTTCGGCCGTGCCCTCAACTACCTGCGCGAGGACGATGTGGCCGCCGAAGGCAGCGGCATCAACACCGCGCACTACAAATTAATCGCCTTCGTGGTGGGGGCCGTCTGGGCCGGGATGGCCGGAAATATTTTCGCTGCCAAGATGACCATCATCGCGCCGGAATCTTTCAATTTCTGGGAGTCTGTCATTATGTTCATGATCGTTTTGCTGGGCGGTCGCGGCAGTATTCCCGGCGTGATCCTGGGGGCCTTTTTGATCGTGGGGCTGCCCGAGCTGTTCCGGCAGTTCGCCACCGCCCGCATGCTGGTGTTCGGGGCCATCATGGTGGCCATGATGATCTTCCGAACCGAAGGCATCCTCCCGCCCCGGCCCAGACGGTATCCTGCGGCCGTGGCGGATGGCGGGGGAGACGGCCCATGAGTTTGCTGCAACTGCAAAACCTGACCAAGCGGTTCGGGGGGTTGGTGGCGGTGGACAATGTCTCCTTCGATGTGCCCGAAGGCGCTATTGTGGGTCTGATCGGCCCCAACGGGGCCGGCAAAACCACCGTCTTCAATCTGATCACCGGCAACTACCGGCCGGACCGTGGCGATATTCTGTTTGACGGCCGATCCATACGCAAGCTGCCCACGCACCGAATCGTACATCTGGGTATTGCCCGCACCTTTCAGACCATCCGGCTGTTTCCCAAACTATCGGTGGTGGAGAATGTGCTGGCCGGGCGTCATTGCCGGATGAAGGCCGGCGTCATCGCCGCCATGCTCCGCCTGCCGGCCCAAAAAAGGGAAGAAACCGCCGCGTTGGCCGAGGCACGAGCGGAGATGGCCTTCGTGGGTATCGAGCGCGATGCCGATCAGGTGGCTGAAAACCTCTCCTACGGCAACCAGCGGTTGCTGGAGATTGCCAGGGCTTTGGCCACCGGACCCCGTTTCATCATCCTGGACGAACCGGCCGGCGGCATGAACGATTTTGAAACGGCGAAGCTGATTCGGGTGATTCGCCAGATTCGGGACCGGGGCATCACCGTGCTGCTCATCGAACACGACATGAGCCTGGTGATGGAGGCCTGCGAACAGTTGGTGGTGCTGGAGAACGGCGCTAAAATCGCAGAGGGGACGCCGGGTGAGATACAGGAGAATGAGCGCGTGATCGAGGCGTATTTGGGGGTGGAGGAAGAATGAGGAATCGTTTTAAGTCTCAGCGTTAAGTTTTAAGTGAGGGTATGATAACAATTTTATAATGTATTTCAGTGCGAAAGGATGGGGTGTGACGGGGTGATGCTGCAGGTGGAGAATATTCATGTCCGGTATGGCCGGGTGGAAGCCTTGCACGGGGTCACTCTCGAAGTACGGGAAGGGGAGATCGTCACCCTTCTGGGGGCCAATGGTGCCGGCAAATCCACTACCCTCAACGCCATCTGCGGCATCTTCAAGACCACCGAGGGCGCTATCCGATTCCGGGGTGACAATATCCACACCCTGCCGGCCCACGAGATCGTCACCCGCGGCGTTGCCCAGGTACCCGAAGGCCGCCGGGTGTTCGGTACCTTGTCGGTGCGCGAAAATCTAAATCTGGGCGCATACACGTGCAACGACAATGCACGCAACCAGAGTAACTTGCAGCGCGTCTACGCCCTTTTTCCGCGTCTTGCGGAGCGGGCCGGCCAACTGGCCGGCACACTGTCGGGCGGCGAGCAACAGATGCTCGCCATTGGGCGCGCCCTGATGGCCAATCCAAAAATTTTACTGCTGGACGAACCCAGCCTGGGGTTGGCGCCGCTGCTGGTCAAGGCAATCTTTGACACCATCCGGGAGATCAATCGGTCGGGACTCACAGTGGTGTTGGTGGAGCAGAATGCAAGGGCGGCCCTGAAACTGGCCCATCGTGGTTATGTGATGGAGGTGGGCCGCATTGTGCTGGAAGACACCGCCGACCAATTGTTGGCCAATCCGGACGTCCAAAAGGCGTACTTGGGTGGTGTCCGATAAAGATAGCCCACTTGGCATTTGAGACAAAAAATCGCTGTTGCTTCCGTGCCTTTGCGCAAATGGAAGGAGACCCTGATGGATCCGGTATGTGATGATGCTTTGGTCGAGGAGGCCGCGGCACTGGCCCGGGCCTGGCAGGATCGGGCGAATAAGCTGCTTGCCACCGAAGAAAAAGCCTATCAGAAGCAGATCCAGCGACTGCTCGCTCACCCGCGTGATAAAGTGACATTGACCCGGATCATTGACCAGAGCTTTCGCAGCCAGGATACCGGCCGGGTTGCGGACCAGGTCAACCATCTGCTCAAACGGCATGGGATTCCCGAATTTTTCGCCATGCGGGATCGTTTGCTGATGCACCTTTTCCTCAATGCCGGCCGCCACCTGCCAAGCGTCTCGGTTCCCAGAATGATCGAGAAGATGCGCGAGGAGAGCCGACGGATGATTATTGCCGGCGAATCCCGCGCGCTGCGCGCCTATCTAGAGAAGCGTAAAACTGAAGGGGTGCCGGTGAACATCAATCACCTGGGTGAAGCGGTTCTGGGTGAGACCGAGGCACGGCGGCGGTTGGCCACCTATGTCGCGGATCTGGAAAACCCGTCGGTGGAATACATTTCGGTGAAGATTTCCACCATCTATTCCCAGATCCACCCCCTGGCATTCGATCATACGGTGGATGTGCTGGTGGACCGGCTTTCGCGTCTTTATCAAACCGCTGCCCGCAATGAGTTCGTGAAGGCGGACGGCACTCGGGGTGCCAAATTCGTCAATCTGGACATGGAAGAGTACCGGGACCTGGAGATTACCACCACTGCTTTCATGCAGGCGCTGGACCAGGATGCCTTTCATAACCACCGTGCCGGGATCGTACTCCAGGCCTACCTGCCGGACAGTCTGCCCATCCAGGAGCGACTCACCCAGTGGGCCATGGGGCGGGTCGCCAGTGGTGGCGCGCCCATCAAGATCCGTATCGTCAAAGGCGCCAACCTGGAAATGGAGCAGGTGGAATCAGCTCTCTTCAATTGGCCCTTGGCCCCTTACGATAATAAGCGGGACGTGGATGCCAATTACAAGCGCATGGTGCACTTCGGCATGCAGCCGGAGCATATCCGGGCGGTGCGCCTCGGGATCGCTTCCCACAATCTTTTCGAGCTGGCTTATGCCGATTGTCTTGCCCGACGCCACGGGGTCAGCGAGGGCGTTATTTTCGAGATGCTGGAAGGCATGGCCAACCACGTGCGCCGGGCTATTGCCGAAATGAGCGGTGGCGTACTGCTCTATGCCCCGGTTGCGGCTGCCGAGGAGTTCATTAACGCCATCGCCTACCTGGTGCGCCGCTTGGATGAAAACACCGGCGAGGAGAACTTTCTGCGCTATGCGCCTGGATTGTCCACCGGCGATGCGGCATGGCAACAGCTGCGACAGCAGTTCGCAGACGCCTGCCGCCACATGCCCCGGGCCGCAATCGGCCCCAACCGCATACAGGACCGCGTTGCCGAGCGTTTTCCTGCGGCCATGGGCACCTTTTACGAAGGAGAATTCTACAACGAGCCGGATACGGATTGGTCCCTGGCGGCCAACCGGCGATGGGCCGAAGAGATCCGCCGGCGCTGGATGCCGGCAGCCGCCGAGACGGGCCCCACCCAAATACCACTGGTGGTGGATGGCGGGGCCATACTGGAGCAGCGGGAGATCCGCACGCGCTTCGACCCCAACCAGCAGCCGCAAGGCGTGCCGGTGGCCGACTATCGCCTGGGAACGATAACGGATATCGACCGGGCGGTCGCCGTTGCAAAGGCCGATCCGGACGGGTGGCGTGCCCTTTCCCTCGCCGAGCGCCACCGGATACTGGCCCGGGTGGCCATGGAACTGCGCACCGCCCGGGGCGACCTCATCGGCGCCGCCGCTGCCGATACCGGCAAGTTGTTCACAGAGGCCGATGTGGAGGTGTCCGAAGCCATCGACTTTGCGGAGTACTATCCTTTTTCGGTGCAAGCCATCACCCAAATTCCCACACTCAGGTCGTCGGGCAAAGGTGTGGGTGCTGTGGTGTCACCCTGGAATTTTCCCATCGCCATTCCCTGCGGGGGCATCTCGGCCGCCTTGGCCGCTGGAAACACAGTCATTTTCAAGCCCTCGTCAGACGCCGTCCTGACCGCCTGGGTCCTGGTTCAATGCTTCTGGCGCGCCGGCATCTCCCAAAAGGTGCTCCAGTTTCTGCCGTGCGCGGGGGGTGAAGCCGGTGCCCATCTGGTGACCCACGCCGATGTGGATTTCGTCATCCTCACCGGGGGCACCGAGACCGGGCTGGGCATGCTCGCCCGCAAACCGGGGATGATGCTCTGTGCCGAAACCGGGGGCAAGAACAGCACTATCGTCACCGCCATGAGTGACCGTGATCAGGCCATCAAAAATATCATTTATTCCGCTTTCGGCAACAGCGGCCAGAAGTGTTCGGCCACCTCCCTGCTGATTCTGGAGCGGGAAGTGTATGACAGCAACGCATTTCGCCGTCAGTTGGTGGATGCCGCCGCCAGCGTCCGGGTGGGGTCGGCCTGGGATTTCAGTCACCGCATCGGCCCATTGGTTCGCCCGCCCGCCGGTGACCTGGAGCGGGCGATGACCACCCTGGAGCCCGGTGAATCCTGGGCACTGCAGCCCCAACCGATGGGCACCAACCCCCACCTGTGGACCCCGGGCATCAAATATGGTGTCCAGGCCGGATCGTACACCCACATGACAGAGTTTTTCGGGCCGCTGCTGGGGGTGATGCGGGCGGATGACCTGGAACACGCCATCGAACTGGCCAATAGGACCGGCTTCGGACTGACCGCCGGTCTGGAAAGCCTCGACACCCGGGAACAGGTCCAGTGGCAGGATGCCCTCCGGGCCGGCAATCTTTATATCAACCGTGGCACCACCGGCGCCATAACCCTGCGTCAGCCCTTCGGGGGCATGGGAAAATCGGCACTCGGACCGGCCATCAAGGCCGGCGGGCCGAACTACGTCACCCAGTTTATGAATTTCGAGGACAGCGATCTGCCCCGCATCGGAACCTTACAACGCGAGCACCGCCTGTGGCGCATGGCACTGGAGTGGCGCCGCAAGCTTATGGGGGGGCGTCTCGAGGCCCATGCCGTCGAGCTGACCCACACCATCCGGGCCATCAAGAGCTACTTGTTCCATTGGGAGCAGGAGTTCGGCGTGGAAAAGGACTGTTTTCACCTCCGTGGCCAGGACAACCGTCACCGCTACCGGCCCCTGGGCGAGATCCTGATCCGCCTCCATCCCGAAGATACCCTCTTTGAAACCTTGGCCCGCATCGCGGCCGCCCGGATTACTGGCAATACCGCGGTGGTCAGTGTGCCCGAGGGGTTGGAGAATGGGGTGACCGCTTTTCTGCTCAGCGTCGAAGGCATTCAGTTGCTTGGCCCTGCAAAGATCCAGCGGCAGTCCGACAGTGCTGTGATCGCGGCCCTGGCCGGTGTCGCGCGTATTCGATATGCGGCCCCGCAAAGGGTACCGGCCGATCTGCTGGCGGCCGCGGCAAAACGTGGCTTCCACATCGCGCGCAGCCCGGTGCTCATGGAAGGGCGCATCGAGCTGCTTCATTACGTGCAAAACCAGAGCATTTGCGACACCTACCACCGTTACGGCAATCTGGGGGATCGGACCATCCTGTAATCAAACATGTCCAAACGTTGCTGTGGGGGGACTCACCCCCCATTGTAATGTCAATTCGCCAGCATTGCCGTCATCCCTATCCGTGACAACTCTATTCTCCAGATCGATTTTCCAATACCAAGTCGGTTTTAATCGACACTTGCGATTTTGATGGATGGAAAAAGAAAAATTGACGGAAACGAAGGAGCGCGACAATGAAAGTAGATCTGAAGTGTTTTGCAGGATTGGCTGAAGAAAAAGGCTGTGGCTATGAAAAATCCGCAACCGTTGAAATGCCGGCCGGCGCAACGGTGGGCATGATGATGCATGAAAAACAAATTCCGGACAAAGCGGTTCGGATCGTTTTTGTGAACGGAAAAATCACCCATGAGGGACATGTGCTGCACGAAGGCGACAGGGTCGCCCTGGCGCCGGCAATTGGTGGTATGTGATACGTAGCCGAAAATCTGGATTGGGTGTTATGTTCAGATACCGGGTTCATATTTGACGGGACCCGGGGGTTGGTATATGTCACCACGGTGTTT
Organism: Desulfatitalea sp.; assembly: GCA_018224505.1. Classification (GTDB taxonomy): domain Bacteria; phylum Desulfobacterota; class Desulfobacteria; order Desulfobacterales; family Desulfosarcinaceae; genus Desulfatitalea. The sequence goes on from JAGTVD010000216.1 coordinate 9,086, forward strand.
GTGGTAGTAACAGAGGATATTGAGGCGGCTGCCGGTTTGTTTGAGGGTGGTGCGTTTGCAGAAAAAGTCCTTGAGGATGCGATATGCGCAGCGGGTGATGCCGGTTTGAAGCCTTATGGTGGTGATGGGTTCATCGCTTGCGGCCAGAAATTGGTTGATTCTCGGGTTCAAGCCGGTATGCTCGAAAACCTTACGGTCTCTGAAGGATTCGAACACCTCGTCGTCGATCACCTGCATGGGAGGTGAAAAGCCGAAACGGGCAAGGATATATGTCGTTTTTCCGGATCCCGGGGGACCGATGATGTTATAAAACATAGGGGTTTCTCTTGAAAATTTTCATCATTATCTTGATACTTGTGACCGCCGCTGCCGGTTTGCTGATGGTCGTTCTGTCCTGCAGTGGCCAGGCGCCCAGCGTGTCTTTGGTCAATGGAAAATTCCGGCCTTGCCCGGATACGCCCAACTGCGTTTCCAGCGACAGCGAAACGGGCAACGCAAGGATCGACCCACTGGCCTTTTCGGGGAACGCCGATGAGGCGTGGCAACGTGTACAGCAAGTCGTTGTTGAAACCGGCGGTCAGATCCAATCCCGGGAAGCGGATTACATCTGGGCGACCTACACCAGCCGGCTGTTTCGCTTCGTGGACGATCTGGAGCTGCGCCTGGACAGGGGCGCCGGGGTGGTTCACGTGCGCTCCGC
>JAGTVD010000217.1 GCA_018224505.1 Desulfatitalea sp.
CCTTGTTTTTTTGGTCGGGACAGCAGGATTTGAACCTGCGACCCCAGCGTCCCGAACGCTGTGCTCTACCAGACTGAGCCATGTCCCGTTTTAAAAAGCCGTATTTATGCCACGAGTAACGAAAAGTCAAACACTTTCCCGGACATTGGCAGGATGACCAGATATGGAATTTGAGCTGCAGCCACTGTGACGCGCCCACAAACCTTTAACAGGAAATGACCTTGCCGGCATCTGCCTGCGGCGATTCCTCGGTTCTTGGGCAATCTCCTGCTGAACGACGATGGCTTCATCAAAACCTGGAGACTATCTATACCCGCATCAGCCCAGCGGGTTCGCCAACACCATGGTCTGGTCCCGCTGGGGACCCACCGAAACGATCTGAACCGGCACACCGGTCAACTCCTCGATGCGATCAAGATACCGGCGCACATTGTCCGGCAACTGGTCGAACCGGTCGATGCCGGAGATGTCCTCGTCCCACCCCGCCAGATCCTCGTAAACCGGCTCGCATTCAGCCAACACCTTCAGGCTGGCCGGGAATGTATCCATCATCCGGCCCTTGTACCGGTAAGCCGTACAGATTTTCAGGGTCTTGAGCCCGCCGAGCACATCCAGCTTGGTGATGGCCAGCCCGGTCAAACCGTTGAGGCGCACCGCATTGTTCAAGATCACCATATCCAGCCATCCGCAGCGCCGTGGACGCCCGGTGGTGGCGCCGAATTCGGCCCCCTTTTTCTGCATGAAAGCACCCACCTCCTCGAACAGCTCCGACGGAAACGGGCCGGCCCCCACGCGGGTGGTATAGGCCTTGACCACCCCGAGCACCCCACCGATGGTCTTGGGACCGACGCCGACGCCGCAGCAGGCATTGCCCGATACGGTATTGGATGAAGTGACAAACGGATAGGTGCCGTGATCAATATCCAGGTGTGTGCCCTGGGCCCCTTCGAACAACACCTTGCGCCCCTCCGCGATGGCCCGGTTGACAACTACCGACACATCGGTCACATGGGGGGCCAGACGTTGGGCCATGGCGCTGTACTGCCCGGCAATGGCATCATAATCCATGGGCGCTGCATTGAAATAGTTTTCCAGATAGAAATTCTTTTCCGGCAAAATGGCGGCCAATTTCTGACGGAACAATTCCGGATCGATCAGATCCACAAAGCGGATGCCCAGTCGGGTGGCCTTGTCTTCGTAGGCCGGCCCGATACCGCGGCCGGTCGTTCCGATCTTGTCCTTGCCCATGCGCGTTTCCCGGGCCTTGTCGATCTCCTTGTGGTAGGGCATGATCATCTGGGCCCGCTCGCTGACCATCAGGTTTTCCGGACCGCAAGGCACGCCCTTGCCGGACAGATAATCCATCTCCTCGATCAGCACGCCCGGATCCACCACCACGCCATTGCCGATCAGGCACAATTTGCCCTGCAGGATACCCGAAGGAACCAAGTGACTGATGGTCTGCTCACCGTTGACCACCATGGTGTGGCCCGCATTGTTTCCACCCTGGAAACGGACCACCACATCCGCGAATTCAGCCAACAGGTCGACAATCTTGCCCTTGCCCTCATCCCCCCACTGGGTTCCAATAATCACAATATTGGCCACCGGTTACTCCTTTAAGATCCTTAAGTGATCGGTTGTGACGACGCACCTCTTCTTGCCAGAAAAAAGTGGCGCATGAGTGTCCGGCACGCATCCAGGCAAACACCACCGAGAACGACCGGCTGGTGGTTCAATCGCGTGTCCCGGGCGAAGTCGTACAAAGAGCCCGCCGCTCCCCATTTGGGATCGGGGGCTCCAAAGACGATCCGGGCCACCCTGGCATGAATGATGGCGCCCATGCACATCAAACAGGGCTCGACAGTAACATATAAGGTAGTTGATAACAAACGATAGTTTCCCACGGCCCGGGCCGCCTGGCGGATCGCCAGCATCTCGGCATGGGCGCTCGGATCGCACAAGCCGATGGTCCGATTGCGGGTCGCGGCCAGGATGCGCTGCCCCCGATCCACCATCACCGCCCCCACCGGAACCTCCCCCTCGTCCGCCGCCGCCTGCGCCTCATTCAACGCCAGCTGCATGAAATGATGATCATCGCCATTGTCTGTACCGCAAGCCGTCAACTGCGCCATCCCGGGGAAACGTTTTTCACGAAAAGCCTCAACAAACCATTGACAACCCAACGACTATAGCTTAAAGAATACCCCGTTTTCAACCGCTTTATCCGCGCCCGTAGCTCAGCTGGATAGAGTGCCGGACTACGAATCCGTAGGTCGCAAGTTCGAATCTTGCCGGGCGCGCCATCAAAATCGAGGGGTTACGACGAAAGCCGTAACCCTCTTTTTCTAATTTTTCGCGGCGCGTAGTCACCATGTAGCCACCGGTGGTCAATGCCCATCCACGCCCGCCCCGCCGACCACCCCCGCCCAGGTGAGCATCCGATGTATCGCCCGGATCGGCACCACGGCATGGGCATCGACCTCCCCGAATGCAAAAGGGCCGCCCGAAGACAGCCCAATGATGGTCGGTGGTAATTCCTTTTTGGGGCAAGGTCAGCACTGAGCCAGGTATGTGAAATATTTCTCCCTGCTCATGTTCGCCGTTCGCATGTTGTTTCTGATTATGTGCGTGTCAATAGAATTATAGGTCGGTATAACTACGGGTCGGATAATGCCATTTTTTATGTAACTTCTATGATCGCCTACTTGCCGCGAGAATGAGAAGCCAGCCTTTAAAAAATACATTCGAGCTTTCTCCAATGTAATGGTGTTAAGCGTGGCATCTATTCTGACAGTCTTGTGAGGCAAGTATATGCAAAGGGATATCCACATAATCAGTTTTCGAAAGATCCTTGGGTTTCTTTTTGGTGGGCGGAAGCTGAACAGACGTGAAACCACACTCTTTTAATACAGCCTCAAGGGTGCCCTGCTCAATACAGGTAATCAAAAAAACCGATAATGCCTCGATTAGGTTTTTTTTGGCCTTTGCGGGCGTTTCTCCCTGTGAGGCAACATCAAGAACAGTACAATTCGCAACATACCAATTTTTGCGCTGTGTCATTTTGAACGGTAGTTTTAATTTTAGCTCAATATCCGGCCGTTGCATAATCATCCCCTTTGGCACCTCTATTAATGCATTGTTAATTTTGCCTTATCTGATACATTCAATATCGGCATTTAGTGCGCCAGGTCAAGAGAAATGCAACACACCAGGAGCGCCGGCAGCGCACGCTCCCCCAAAGGGCATATCACGCGCGGTATGGTTTCGGAATTATCGCTCCAGGAATTGCATATATAGGGCTCCTCTCTACGAACCCAGAACGAGTTCCGCTGTGAAGCGAGCAATTAACCAGTGGCGGAGTACTGTCTGTTTGCGTCACCCATTGTGATAGATTTTATGCATCCATGCCAGGGGCTCGAACCATGAATACCGGTGCGCTTGCGGA
>JAGTVD010000218.1 GCA_018224505.1 Desulfatitalea sp.
CACCTTCTCCGAAAATAAGGACGCGGACAGCGCCGCGCTCGAAGGCGCCATTGCCCTGGCCAAGTTCGGTCAGTTCGACCGGGCCGTTGCAGAGCTCAATGAACTTTTGCAGAAAGAGGCCATCAGGGTCGAGGCGGCTAAAAACATCCTGCGATGCCACTTGGCTTCCGCCACCCCCGACGAGGCTGTCAGCCAATACCATGAGTGGTTCAGCGGGGATCTCTTCCAGCCCCAACAGTTGGAAACGGTGCGATCGTACCTGGATGAGATCCTGCAAAAAAGGGGGGTCGAGATCGATTTGCCCTCTGCCCAGCCGGGCACCTCGGCCGAAGATGTCGATTTGCCCATCGAGGCTGAAGCCACCGCCGAGTCGGAGGAGGAGTTTTTGGATATCACCTCCATCGGCATCACTTTCGATGCCGGTCCGCGCAAAGGCAAAATCGTCGAATTCGATGTTAATTTTCAATCCGGCAACACGCTCAGCCTGATTATTTCCAAACAGGAAAAAGAGCTGGTCGAAAGCCTGTCGTCAGGCATGAAATTGAAGGATGTGCAATTTTTTTCACCCATCGCCATTTTTAACGGGGTAGGGGTGGTGACATCGAAAACCCAGATAAAGGCAGGACCCAAGCAAGGCGATTATTGCCTGGATATTCGCATTGTCAGTTCATAGACACCAGCGCTATTCCCGGGGAGTTTGCATTTATGGCAATTTTTAATCTGAAGAAGCGGGAGATCGAGTGTAAAGTGGTCTATTATGGCCCTGGCCGCTGCGGCAAGACGACCAATCTGGAGTATATCTTCGGCGCCTTTAAAAAACAGGTGAAGGGGGAGATGGTTTCCATCAATACCGAGGGTGACCGTACCCTGTTCTTTGATTTTCTCCCCATTGGGCTCGGCCAGATCCGGGGATGCAATGTGCGGGTACAGCTTTACACGGTGCCGGGACAGGTCAAATACAGCTCCACGCGCAAGCTGGTGCTGCGGGGCGTGGACGGCATGGTATTTGTCGCCGATTCACTGGAGGTCCGACGCGAAAAGAACATGCTGTCACTCAAGGATCTGCAGGCCAATTTGAAGGAGTACGGCAAGAGTATTTTCAAGATGCCCCTGATCATGCAATACAACAAGCGGGATCTGGCGGATCAAGGGATTCCACTCATGTCCATCGAGCAGATGGAGCGGGACTTGAACCGGCAACTGAAGGTCCCTTCCTTCTCCGCCAGCGCGGTGCGAGGTGACGGCGTCGGGGCAACCCTCAAGGAGTGCTTGAAGGTAACCTTGCAATCTTTGCAGCGCGAATTCCAATGGGCACGGTAATACAGCCATGATGCGGGACAACGTTGTACTGGCCGGGAGCCTCAAATTTCTGTCTCTGGGCGATATCATGCAGCTATTAGGCGCCAACAGCAGCACCGGCGTCTTGCGATTGATCAGCCGTTATGCCGAAGAGCCGGGGTTCATCTATTTTGAAAATGGAAACCCCGTCAATTCAGCCTGCGGTAACGCCACCGGCCTCGAAGCCGTTTACATGCTTTTTGGTTGGACCGACGGGGAGTTTGAATTTACCCGGGAAAATGTGCTGAGCCAGCGCATGATCACCAAAAGCCGCATGGGTATCATTTTAGAGGGCTTGAAAATGGTAGATGACGGACAAATCAAACGTGTCGGACCGGGCGCCGCAAGCCGCAGGCAGGCATTGCTCAACGATCCCGATGCGGTGCCCATCATAAAGGGACCGCTGGTGGATTACATGTATGTCGCGGACGAGGAGGACTTTTTCGACGGCGAATTCATTGTCGAAGAGGGCAAGCACGGCAGCTGGATCTGGGTGATCCTGGAGGGTGTTGTGGAAATCGTCCGCCAGACCCCGGACGGTCCCTTGCCGATGGTCCGGTTGGGAGACGGATCCTTCATCGGGAGCCTGTCCTCTTTCCTGATCCAGGGGCACATCCGCACGGCCACGGCCGTTGCCGTTGGCAATGTCCAACTGGGTGTGCTGGACTCCCAGCGGCTGGCCCAGGAGTTTTCTCGCCTTTCGCCGGAATTCCGCGGGCTTTTGATCAGCCTGGACCGCCGGTTGAAACAGCTCAACGAAAGGGCCATCGAACTGCGCCAGAAAGAGCTGGACCCGTCCCTTTACCTCGACAACCGCAAACCTTTGATCAAGCAGTCCGGCGGCGACGAGGGGTTTTACGTGATTCGGGAGGGTTCGGCGTCCCTGGTGCGCAATGAGCCCTTCGGGCGCATCCCGCTGGCCAACCTCTACAAGGGCGACTATTTCGGTCAGCTGCCGTTTCTGGATATGGGTCACGAGCCGGAATTCGCTTCGGTCATGGCCACCAAGGATCTGAAAGTGCGCAAGGTGGAGATGACCCAGTTTCAGCGCGAGTACAACCAGTTGTCCACCACCTTTAAAAATTTTATCGACAATGTGGCCACCTGTATATCCGTGAGTACCTCAGTGGTCTGTAACTATTATAAAAAGTTTGGGGCCGAAAAAAAATAAACCGTCAATCTGAACGGATGATTGCGATATGACTATGCAGGAAAAAAGAAAATGTTCCCGAATCGATTCGATCAATCTGCTTAACTATCTATACTTCGAAGAGAGCGAAGCGGATGCCAATCAAGGCATGGGGCGCACCCTGAATGTCTCTGAATCGGGCATTCTGCTGGAGACGCACACCCCCATCGAAGTCCCCTACAAGGTTTCCCTTACCATCGGTTTGCAGGAGGATGTGGTGGATATCAAAGGGCGGGTCATTTACATGAAGGAAAACAGCAAGGGTCTGTACGAATCCGGTATCGAATTTTTCGATGTGGGCAATCAGGCGCTCAAGGTGCTGCGGCGGTATATCACCGCCTTTCACAGCGGTGCCATTGATTAAACCGCTGTGCCCGTGACAACCATAACAACCTCGACATCAGAAGAATCATCAGGAGTGACAAGCATATGATTAAGGATACCCCTTTGCCGACGCTCAAATTGGTCAAACGCGGTAAAGTACGCGATATATACGACATGGGCGACGCCCTGCTGATGGTGGCGTCGGACCGCATATCCGCTTTCGATGTGGTGATGCCGGAACCCATTCCGGACAAAGGCAAAATTTTGAACCAGATCTCGCTCTTCTGGTTTCAGATCATGGCGCCCCTGGTGGCCAATCATGTCATCTCGGGGGCGGTGAAGGACTTTCCACCGGCCTGCCAACCCTTTGCGGATCAATTGGACGGTCGCGCCATGCTGGTCAAAAAGGCTGAACCGCTGGCCATCGAGTGTGTCGTCCGGGGCTACATTTCCGGTTCGGGGTGGAAATCTTACCAGAAAAGCCAGGAGGTGTGCGGGATTCAATTGCCCGCCGGGCTTAAAGAGTCGGACAAACTGCCCGCGGCGATCTTTACGCCGTCCACCAAGGAAGAGGTCGGCGTGCACGACATCAATATCGATTTCGACGAAGCGTGCCGCCGGGTCGGGCGCGGGGTGGCGGAAAAGGTGCGCGACCTTTCCTTGGAGATCTATCGCAAAGGCGCCGAATCGGCCCTGGAAAAAGGGATCATCATTGCCGACACCAAGTTCGAATTCGGCCTGGTGGGCGATGAGATCATCCTCATCGATGAAGTGCTGACGCCCGATTCCAGTCGCTTCTGGCCCGAAGCCACGTATCAACCCGGTGGCCCCCAGCCGAGCTTCGACAAGCAGTACCTGCGCGATTACCTGGAATCCATCAAGTGGAACAAACAACCACCGGCGCCCCATCTGCCGGAAGATGTCATCAAGCACACCCGCGCCAAATACCTCGATGCGTTGCGGGCCATCACCGGTAGCGATTATGGTCTATGAGATCCGGACCGTCCCCCTGTCGCAGTTCGATATGGCGGACACGACGTTTCGGATCTCCACGCGTGAATCAGACGACACCCTGGTGGGTTCCATCCGGGGTGTCGGGTTAATCCAGCCTCCCATCGTTTTGGAAAAGGGCGGCACATTGATCGTGGTCAGCGGGTTCGCCCGTGAGGCTGCGTGCCGCGCCATGGGATGGCCGGAAATCCCGGCAAGGTGCCTTCCGGCCGACACTCCTTTCATCGATTGCGCCCTCCTGGCGGTGGCGGACAACACCGCTCAAAGAACCCTGAACGTCGTGGAAACGGCAAGGGCCATGGCGCTGCTCGGGCGGGCCGCCGCAACGCAAGACGGTGCCTACAGCTTGGATGCACTGCTGCAAATCGTGGGATTGGGGGCCAATCCCCAGCTGACCGAAAAACTGCAACCCGTACCATTTATGCCCGAATGGCTGCAACGGGGTTTGGCGGAGGGCGCCATACCACTTCCCATGGCCTTGCGCCTGCACGCTTTGGCGGATGCGGCCGCCGCCGAAGCGTTGGTTGCCTTGTTCCGGGAATTGGAGTGGAGCCTGAACCGGCAGCGGGAGTTTCTGGATTGGGTCTTGGCCATCGCCCATCGAGAGGCGCTGCCGCTTGTGGAAGTCCTTGCCGATCCACAGGTGACCCATTGGCGTCAAGATGCCCAGATGGACAAAGGACACAAGTCCCAACAGATTCGGCAGCATATCCGCAAGCGGCGTTATCCGGCCATCACGGCCTTCGAAACACGCTACACCCAGACCCTCAAAGCGCTGC
>JAGTVD010000219.1 GCA_018224505.1 Desulfatitalea sp.
CCGTAAAAAGTGGTCAGCAGAGCCACGGCCATGGGGGCGCCGATGGCCGACGGATCCTGCATCTGCATCAGCATCTGCACCAGACCGATGATGGTGCCCATGATGCCCATCGCCGGTGCGAAAGTGCCCATTGTGGTGTATATGTCGGCGCCCAGCCGATGGCGCTCTTCGAGCCACAGGATCTCGGTGCTGAGCACCTCCTCGATGGCGTCGCTCTCCAGCCCGTCCACCGCCATCTGCAAGCCCCGGCCCAGGAACGGGTCCGGGATTTCCTTGATCTGGGCATCGAACGCCAGGATGCCATCCTTGCGCGCCTTTTTGGCAAACGCCACAAGGGTGGGGATCAGAGTCAGGGGATTGGGGGTGCGGTACCGGAACGCATGCTTGGTCACCTTGAACACGCTGACCACATCCGACAAGGGGTAATTGATCAACGTGGCACCCATGGTGCCGCCCAGAACGATCATCAGCGACGGATAGTTGATAAACCAGGTACCGGAGCCCCCCATGACAATGGAGCTGATCACCAATCCCCCGGCCACCAGTATCCCAAGCAGTGTCGCTAAATCCACGCCATCCTCCATCCGTCTTTTTTTTCGAAGGCCGTTCCGTATCCAGCCCGGCCTGCTTCGCCGCCGCGCGACCCTGGTGTCGATCAATCCCTTGTCCGACCCGACACCTTCTTCACCACACTGACTGTGTCCTGAATTAGCACGGATTGTGCCACACTCCGGTCAAGGGTTCCGCCCGGTGCCGGATACACTCCAACACATTATTTTAATTGTTTATTTAATTAAATTACAAGCAAGGCGGGAGCCATCCAATACGACGCGACACATAAAAAAACGGCGGCTGATCCCAGCCGCCGTCAAATTTCATCGGCGTTTGTCAAGGGTTTGACAGAACCGAATCGAACGCAGTGCACGCCTCTCGCAACCGGTCAGGTTACCGCGCGGCACCCTGCCAAACCATCGCGGCTGGAAGCCACTCCCACAGCGTGCCAAAGACAAGTTAAAAGTCGATGGCCCCCGGCCACAAACCGCTCAAACCCCAACAAAGGCGATCAGGGCGCACCCCAACCAACGCCCCAACCCAGCTACCCACACAACCCACAGAACAACCTTTCAACCGACCAACCGTTCACCCAACCGACCAACCGTTCAACCCAACAAACCCACCTACCGTTTGATATTTATCAACTCCGCCAACACCTCATCACTCGTCGTAATCACCTTTGAATTGGCCTGGAACGCGCGCTGGGTCGTGATCAGGGAGACGAACTCCTGGGCCAGGTCCACGTTGGACATCTCCAGACTGCTGGCGGCGACGGCGCCCACGCCGGCCGAGTTGGGCGTGGTGATCACCGGCTGCCCCGATGCCAGGGACGAGGTGAACAGGTTGCTGCCCTGTTTGGCCAGCCCTTCATAGCTGGCGAAATCGGCCAGGGCGACCTGGGCGAAGGAGGTCATGGTGCCATTGGAGTACAACGCCGTGAACCTGCCGTCATTGTCCACGGAGATGCCCTGCAGCATGCCGCTGGGGTAGCCGTCCTGGGTCTGGGCCGTTTTGACCGATGAACCGGCATACCCGGTGACCGATCCATTGCTGGCGGTGCCGGCCTCATTGAGGACAACCCAATCGACTACCATCGGGTAATCGCCACCCAGGCCGATATTATCGATGCTGATGGTGGGGTTTGCGGCAGGGGCAACCAATGCCCCGTTGACGTCGAACTCAAGCAAACCATAATCGGGTGGCGTTCCGGGCCCGGCGGGTTCGGCATCTCCCACCGATGGGTTGACATACCATTGCCAGCCGGCCGCCGTGCGTTCGAAAATGAAGTTGAGCTCCACCGAATTTCCCAGTGAGTCATAAACCGACATGGTGGTGTCGTAGGTTTCGCCGATCGCCGCTTCGGAATTCAGATTCAACCCCATGGTGATCTCGGTGGTCTGCATGGGTTGGCTGATACCATTGGGCAATGTGATAACGCCCAGGGCGCCACGGTTGCCATTCAGATCGATGTTGTACCCCTGGACCTCGAAACCGTCGGTGGTGACTAGGCGGTGGTTGCTGTTGAACTCGAACTGCCCGGCCCGGGTGTAGTATTGACCATTGCTGGACGGGTCGCGCACGATGAACATGCCCTGGCCGTTGATGGCCAGATCGGTCACCGCGTTGGTGGACTCCAGTGTGCCGGCGCCCCAATTGGCGCTCAACCCGCTCATGCTCACGCCGCGGCCGATCTGCATGCGGCTCTGGCCCAGGGTCGCGTTGAACACATTGGCGAACCGCACCTTGGAGGTTTTGAATCCGGTGGTGTTGACATTGGCGATGTTGTCACCGATCACCGCCATGGCGCTTGTTTGGGCTTTCAAGCCCGAGATACCTGAATAGAGCGATCCGATCATTGTCTGGCTCCTCTGCTGATGGTTATTTGAATGTCCGTTTTTGGATAACCGTATCTGTTTGCGTTTATTCTTTGTTGTCGGCCATCACGCTGACCACATTGCCCATGGGGATCTCTCGACTCCCGCATTGCAGATAGGATTGGCCGTTCTTGAACTGTACCGCGGTCACCAGGCCCGAGGCAAAAGTGGTGGCCTGCACGGAATTGCCTTGTTCGTCGATGGCCGACACCTCGAAGTAATAATCGCCATCCGGCGCCCTGCCCCCCAGATAATCGTAGCCGTCCCAGGTGAGGCGATTGTCTCCGGCGGCCGTGTGCCCCCCTTCGACCTGGCGGATGAAGTTGCCGTGACTGTCGTAGATGCGGGCGTAAAGCCCGAATGCGTTGTGGTCCAGTGAGAAGTGCAGCTCCGGGCTTTGCCCATCCTGCACCTGGAAGCTGTCGCCCACAGCGGTGATGTTTTTCCCGATGTACGCCACTGCCTGGCTGTTGGTCAGCACCGCCTGGGAACTGGCCAGGGTGCCTAAAGCGCCGTTGATGTTCTGCAGCTGTTCCAGGGAACTGAACTGGGCCAGTTGGGCGGTGAACTCCGTGCCGTCCATGGGGTTGAGGGGGTCCTGGGATTTCAGCTGGGCCACGAGAAGGTGCAGAAAGTCGTCTTTGCCCATCACCTGCTGCTTCTCAGAACTACTGACCTGACCGCCTCGCGAAGCCACTTCGCTGATGCCTGCAATCGTCATGATCTTATCCTTTATTTTTCCAAAAACCGTTACCAAGGTTTAAATCGACAGCAATCCTTCACTTAAAACTTTAAATCGCCGGCCCAGCCGGCTAAGCAAAAAAATCCACTTCACCGGATGCCCCGCCCACCGATCGCATGTGCGCCGATGTTTCTTTGGCGATGCCGTCCGTCAGTCCGGCAGCGTTGTTTCCCGGGTGATTGCGCGAGCGGCCCCGCTGTCCCTCCCGGTGCCGCGATTGGCGAAATTCGGCAGAATGCTGCGCGTCCTGCCAGGGGTC
>JAGTVD010000220.1 GCA_018224505.1 Desulfatitalea sp.
CACCGGGGAAGTAGTCAGGGCATTGACCGCTCCTTTGGGGGACATGCAATCACCCTGTGGTTCTCAGTGGCCGATATTGACAAACGGCATTGGAGGTGATTGATATGAGGTGACTATAATCTATCGTTCGGGTCTATCGGTATACCCGGTCATGATCACTTTCCGTGGTGCCAAGGTTGTTCGGGAACATAACGGGTGCAGCCTGATGGCGTCAACGCAAGAAAGGCAGCCCGCCGCATCCCCGCCAACTGATATCAATTAGAAAGGCAGGTTGATCCTCTTGAGCGAACTATCAGTGAGAAATCAGATTTATGCATTGATTTTCAATGACATCACGAGTTGGTGCTACAAGAATTGCCTCTCCTACTTTCCTGCGGGGTCGTCCATTCTGGATGTGGGTATTGGCAACGGGATCATGCTGAAGCATTTCCACAACTTGATTCGGGAAAAAAACCTCAATATTATCGGGATCGATATCAACAAGACTTACTTGAACCAGTGCAATGGGCTGATCGAAAATTACAACCTTGAAAACCATATCGAAATTCACAATGCCCCCATCGAGCGGTATGAACCCCCTGCGGCGGGATATTTCAATTATATTCTTTTCAGCATGAGCTTCATGCTGTTCGATGATCAGCGCCTGGTCCTCGACCGGATAAAAACCTGGTTGAAACCCGATGGGCAGATGGTTTTTTTCCAGACCCTGTTCAAGGAAAGAATGCCGATCGTCGAGTTTGTCAAACCGAAGCTCAATTACCTGACCACCATCGATTTCGGTCGGATCACCTACCAGGATGCCTTCTATGGGCTGCTCCAGGAGAAAGGGATCTCGGTCCTGGAGGACCGGCTCATCAAAAAGGAGTGGTTCAAAGGTGAATACCGTATGATCGTGGCCCACCACGCGAACGGTGCTTCCGGTAAAACGACGCCAAACCACAGGAAAAGCGCTTGACATTCCATCCGATGCCGGTGTAGCAATCGCGGCAGTGCGAGTGGCCCTCGGGCCTTCAAAGGGAAGACGGTGCGAAACCGTCGCGGTCCCGCCGCCGTAACCGGGAACGAACGCCGCAACGATGTCACTGTCCGCAAGGATGGGAAGACGCGGCTAATAGGATGATCCGGAAGCCGGAAGACCTGCTTGCATGTTGAATAGCAGCTTTGCCTCCCGTGGAAAGGGGGCCGGCAATTCAATATGAATAGAGGGATAAAAAACGGTATCCCCGGACCTTTTCAAAGGTCCGGGGATTTTTTTTTGTGCGTCTCTTTTTCATCGGAGTGAATATGGTTTTCGGACATGGTGGGTTTGTCAGCGCGCTGGCGGATGCGGCCGGATGCGGGGTGGGGGATTTGGTGGATTTCAGCGCCAATATCAATCCCCTGGGGCCGCCGGAGGGCCTGCGGACACTGGTGGCCGCCCACCTGGGCGGTGTGGTCCACTACCCCGACCCCACGTGCCGGGCGCTGCGGGCGGCCATTGCCGGTCAATTCGGGGTGGCGCCGGCGCAGGTGGTGCCAGGCAACGGTTCCACCGAGTTGATTTATGCCTTGCCCGGGGCCCTGGGGGTGCGCCGGGCTGTAATTCCGGTGCCGAGTTACAGTGACTATGCCGTTGCCGCCGAACGGGCCGGTGTGGCCGTGGAGACGGTGCCTTTGGACTTCGGGCGCGGCTTTGCCGTGGATTGGGATGCGGTGGCGAATCGTTTGCGGGGTGACGAGATGGTGGTGGTCGGCCAGCCGTCCAATCCGGCGGGCACGCTGTGCGATCCGACGGCTTTGCTCGACCTGGCCGACCGCTACCCGCGCAGCTGGTTCGTGGTGGACGAGGCCTTTGCCGATTTCGTGCCGGGGTATGGCTCCATGGCCGTGTACGGACGGCCCAATGTGGTGGTGCTGCGTTCCATGACCAAATTCTATGCCATACCCGGCATCCGGTTGGGTTACACTCTGTCGGATGAAGCGGTGGCCCGGCAACTGGCCGGGCAGCTGCCGCCCTGGTCGGTGGGCACGCTGGCGCAGGCGGTGGGGACGGCAATGGTGGCGGAAGACGCTTACGGCGCTCGGACGCGGGTAGAGGTGACCCGGCTGCGGCAGGCATTGTATGAAGGTCTGGCGGCGCTGCCGGGGTTGCATCCCCTGCCGTCGGTGGCCAATTACATCCTGGTGCGCATGGCGCCAGCCGACATGGATGCCCGCGATCTGGCCCGGGTGTTGCTCATGCGACACGTGGCCATCCGGGTGTGCGACAACTATGCGGGGTTGGATCGCCATTTCTTTCGGGTGGCGGTTCGGACCGCGGAAGAGAACGCCCGTTTGCTGGGGCTGCTGTCCGAGGTGCTCGGCCCGGCGGACCGCCCCGCCACGGCGCGGCGTCGACCGCAACCCACGCCGGCGGTGATGTTCCAGGGGGTTTCGTCCAACGCCGGCAAGAGCGTGCTCACCGCCGCCTTTTGCCGCATCCTGCTCCAGGACGGCTACCGCGTGGCACCGTTCAAGGCCCAGAACATGTCGCTGAACTCCTTCGTGACCCGGGACGGCGGTGAGATGGGGCGTGCCCAGGTGGTGCAGGCCCGGGCCTGCCGGCTGGATCCCGATGTGCGTATGAACCCGGTGCTGCTCAAGCCCAATTCCGAGACCGGGTCCCAGGTGATCGTGCTGGGGAGGCCGGTGGGCAATATGGATGTGGATCGATATATCGATTACAAGCCCCGGGCCTTCGCGGCGGTCTGCGACGCCTACGACGCCCTGGCAGCCGAGGCCGATGTGATGGTGCTGGAAGGTGCCGGCAGCCCGGCCGAGGTGAATCTCAAACACCACGACATCGTCAATATGGCCATGGCGCGCCATGCCCGCGCTCCGGTATTGCTGGTTGGGGACATCGACCGGGGCGGCGTGTTCGCCTCCTTTGTGGGCACTATGGAGTTGCTCAACGAGGCGGAGCGGCACATGATGGTCGGATTCGTGATCAACCGTTTCCGGGGCAAGCAGGCCTTGCTGGGGGATGCCATGGACCATACCGCCCGCCACACCGGATTGCCCACCTTCGGGGTGGTGCCCTACATCCCCGACCTGGGGTTGCCCGAGGAGGATTCGGTTAGTTTCAAAAGCGAGTCGCAGGCCACCGTCAAGGCGGCTGACGGGCATGGGGTGATCATCGCCGTGGTGGATCTGCCCCATATCTCCAACTTCACCGATATCGATCCGCTGCGGATCGAACCGGATGTGAACCTGCGCATTGTGCGCACCGCCGCCGATCTGGACGCGGCCGACGCCGTGATTCTGCCGGGCAGCAAGAATGTGCTGGGCGATATGGACCACCTGCACGCCAACGGAGTGGCCCGGCGAGTGCTGGAGCTGGCCCGGGCGGGTGCTGCGACCATCGTGGGCATTTGCGGTGGATTGCAGATGCTGGGCGACGCCATCGGCGACCCGCTGGCCATCGAGTCGACCGCGGGGGCGGCGCCGGTGCCGGGATTGGGGCTGCTGGCCGTGCGCACGGTCCTGGCGTCGGAAAAGACCCTGCGCCTCGTGCAGGCGCGCCATGCCGCCTCGGGCCTGTCGATTCAAGGCTACGAGATCCATCACGGTCAGACCGCGGGCGACGGTCTGCCACCGGCGGTGGTGCGGGACGACGGCGCCCCGGTGGGCTTTGCCAGCACCGACGGACGGATTTTCGGTACATACCTGCACGGCCTGTTCGACAACGATGCCTTCCGGCGCTGGTTCATCGACGACCTGCGGCGCCGGCGCGGCCTGGCGCCGCTGGGCGCGGTGCAGGCGCGCTACGACATCGAACCGGCGCTCGACCGCCTGGCCGCCATCGTGCGGGCCAACCTGGACGTGGCTGCCATCTATCGCTGCATGGGGTTGCGATGATCGATACGGTGCTGCAAATCTGGATTGCCCTGGCCCTGGACGGCTGTCTGGGCGATCCCCGGCGGCTGCCCCACCCGGTGCGTTTCATCGGCCGGGCCGCCCTGGCCCTGGAGGGGCCGGCCCGCCGGTTGATTCCCTCGGCGCGCATGGCCGGGGTGGTGACGGCGGCCCTGGTGGTGGGCGGCACCATCGTGATCACCGGGCTGCTCCTGGGGATGGCCCGAAGGGTCTCTCCCCTGGCCGGCGATCTGTTCTCGATCCTGGCGTTCTACACCGCCTTTGCGGCCCGGGACCTGGCCGATCACGCCCTGGCGGTTGCCCAGCCCCTGGCGGCCGGCGATCTGGCGGCGGCGCGCCGAAAGGTGGCCCGGTTGGTGGGCCGCGATACCGAGCACCTGGACGCGGACGGTATCACCCGGGCGACCGTGGAGAGCGTGGCCGAGAACACGGTGGACGGCGTTCTGGCGCCGCTCTTCTTCGCCTTTTTGTTCGGTCCGGTGGGCGCCTTGGGCTACAAGGCAGCCAGCACCCTGGACTCCACCTTCGGTTACAAAAACGCGCGCTACCGTCTTTTCGGCTGGGCCTCGGCCCGCCTGGACGATGCGGCCAACTATCTGCCCGCCCGCCTGGGGCTGCTTTGCATTGCCCTGGCCGCCGGTTGCACCGGCGCACGTTTCATGGCGGTACTGCGCATCGCCTGGCGCGACAGCCGCCATCATGCCAGCCCCAATGCCGGCTATCCCGAAGCGGCCTTTGCCGCCGCGCTGGGGGTGCAGTTGGGGGGTCCGGTGATGCGCGCCGGCACGTGGCAGCAGATGCCTTTGATGGGCGATGCGGTCCGGCCGCTGGCCCGGCACCACATTGGCGCGTCGGTGGCCTTGATGATCCGCACCACCTTGATCGCGGCCCTGATCGGCACTGCCGCCGCCGTCGCCTGGCGGGCAGGAGGGGGATCATGACCGTGAACGTGCCCCGTATCCTGGTGGCCGGCGCCCAGAGCGGCAGCGGCAAGACCAGCCTCACCCTGGCCCTGGTGGCTGCCCTGGCACGGCGCGGCCTGAAAGTGCAGACCTTCAAGGTGGGACCCGACTTTCTCGATCCCACCTACCTGGCCATTGCCTCGGGCCGGTCTTGCTACAACCTGGACGGCTGGATGTGCGACCGCGCCTATGTGGAAGCGTTGTTTGCCCGAGCCGGCACCGATGCCGACATTGCCGTGATCGAAGGGGTGATGGGCCTTTTCGACGGTTCCAGTCCCGACGGCCCGGACGGCAGCACGGCCCAGATCGCCCGCTGGCTGCGCGCACCGGTGCTCCTGGCGGTCAACGTGCACGGCATGGCCCGCAGCGCCGCTGCCCTGGTGGCGGGCTTCGCCGGGTTCGAGCCGGGGGTGACCATCGGCGGCGTGATCGCCAATTTCTGCGGCTCGGACAACCATGCGGCCATTATCCGGGAAGCGCTGGCCGCCGCACACCAGCCGCCGCTGCTGGGTGCGATGCCCCGTGACGGCCTGCCGGTCATGGACCATCGCCACCTGGGTCTGGTCTCGGCCGATCCGCAGCACAACTGCACGCCGCAGATGCGGGAGGCGTTTGCCAACGCTGCCGAAGCACATCTGGACCTGGCAACCATTCAAACGCTGGCTGCCGCGACGCCTCCGCTGGAAAGTGTCGCCATCGCGCCGCCCCGATCTCCGGAACCGGCCCGTGCTTGCCTGGCCGTGGCCCGGGACGCCGCCTTTCACTTTTACTACCCGGATCTGTTCGATGCGCTGACAGCGAGGGGTTGCGCCGTAGCGTTCTTTTCTCCCCTGCAGGACCGTGAAGTGCCGCAACAGGCCGATGCCCTCTACCTCGGTGGCGGCTATCCCGAGCTGTTCGCCCAACGCCTGGCGGCCAACACCGATCTGCTGGAAAGCATCCGGGCCTTTGCCCAAAGCGGTCGGCCGGTGTATGCCGAGTGCGGCGGCCTGATCTACCTGTCGCGCTGTCTGGAAACCCTCGACGGTCGCCGGCATTCCCTGCTGGGTATTTTGCCTGCCGATACCCGCATGCGTCGGCGCAAGCGAAGACTGGGTTACGTGACGGCAACCCTGCGCCGTGATACCCTCTGGGGCCGAACCGGCGAAACCCTGCGCGGCCATGCATTTCATTACTCGGAGCTGCTCGCCGACCCGGCCGAGCAACCGGGCTGGACCCATGCCTATCAACTGACCAGCCGGAGCAACGGAGCCGGATGGGCGGAGGGATATCAGAAAGAGAATGTGCTGGCGAGTTATGTCCATTTGCATTTGGGGGGGAGGGCAAGGGCGGTGGAGACATTAATCAATCGTTTAAAGTTTTAACCCCAAGGTAGCATACCCATCACCGAAAAGTACTGAACCGCACAGGAGTATCAACTATGAATAGCAAACCCCGCATTCACCAACTGTTGGCGAATCCCGTGGACGGGCCGGCCATCGAGGCCCTCTCTTTTACTGCTATCGATGGAGAGGCACCCGCCCACGAATTTACTTCCGAGCAGTGGCCGGTGGTGCGCCGCATGATCCACACCACGGCCGATTTCGGGTTGATGGCTGCGGTGCGGTTCTCCAACGATGCTGTCGCGGCCGGGTGCCGGGCCCTGGGTGAAGGGCGGCCGATCTATGTCGATGCCCACATGATCCGTTCCGGGATCTCCACGGTGCGGCTGCGGGCCGTGTGCCCCCGCTATGACCGGCAGCA
>JAGTVD010000221.1 GCA_018224505.1 Desulfatitalea sp.
ACTTACTCTTTTTGATCTCCTCATCCATCCCCAAGGCCGCCATGCGCAAAAATTTACGCGGATCCATGTTTTCAAGCCCGGTCGCCGGGCAGCCGGAAGAGCAGGCCCCGCACGTCAGGCAAAGATTGAGGTTGCCCCCCTCGGGCAGCAGCTCCTTCACCTTTTCCAAAAAAGTGGACTTGCGGTCCATACCCAGTTTGATCGGTTGCTCAGCCATCGGCAAATACCCTCCTTTACTGATATTGATGAAATAATAGCCAACAGTTGGTGGTTGCTGATCAATATATAACGATACCGTCTCATGATTGAGACGACCTGGAATCTTGAGGACCAACAGGCAACCTGTCGACCAGTGGTCACACCAGGGTGCCAAAGCCACCTGCAGATATCATTTGGTTAGCATTCAATGTGCCAACACGTTCGGATATGGAAAGGGATGCCGTCAATGGCCTCCCAAAGAGGGTATTAGGGCCCCGGAGGTCATTCATGCCCCCCTCCGAAACGAGAAATTTATTAATTTTTAACAGTTGGTTGAAAATTTTTAATGGAAAGCGGTATCAAAAAGGCGCGCACCAGGAGACAAACGATAATCGCGCTGCCCCTCATCACAAGATCAGATCCGTCCGGCTCATTTCAATGCATTTTGCATGATTATCGCCTGCGGCCACGGCCATCCCTATCCGGCACCCCGATTCCATGCCCCTTAATTTTCCGGTAGAGCGTAGCCACATCGATGCCCAAATCCGCGGCGGCCTTTTTACGGTTACCGTGGTGTGCGGTCAACGCTTCGGCGATGAAATGGCGCTCCATGGCCTGCAGCTTGCGCGTCCCGAAACCACCGCCGGGGTTCGCACCTTCGGCACGAAACTCAGGCGGCAGGTGGTGCAGGTCGATCAGACCGCCGCGACACAGCACGAAGGCTTGCTCGATGATATTCTCCAATTCGCGCACATTACCGGGGAACCCATGAGACATCAGGCGTGCCACCACCTCGGTGGACACCCCGGCAATATCTTTAGCCTGCAACCGATTAAATTTTTTGATAAAATGATCAATAAGCAGCGGGATGTCCTCGCGCCGTTCCTTCAGATGGGGTAACACCATATGGATTACGCGAATACGGTAATATAGATCCTCGCGGAACTTCCCTTCTCGCACCAAGCGCGCCAAGTCCTTATTGGTGGCGGCAAGCACACGGATATCCACCGGCTTGGCATGAACGGCGCCCAACGGTTCTATCATCCGTTCCTGGAGCACCCGCAACAGCCGCATCTGCATTGCTGGCGAGATATCGCCAATCTCGTCCAGCAATATGGTGCCCCCATGGGCGCGCTCGAAACGGCCAACCCGGTCACGCCGCGCATCGGTGAACGCCCCCGCCTTGTGGCCAAACAGTTCGCTCTCCAGCAAAGCGTCGGGGAGCGCAGCGCAATTGACGGCCACGAAAGGCTTTTCCCGGCGCGGTGACAGATTGTGGATGGCCCGGGCAAACAACTCCTTGCCTGTACCACTGGGCCCCTCAATGAGCACCGTGCTACCGCTTTCGGCAATGCGCGGCAAGACCTTGAACAATTGCATCATGGCGCTGCCACGCCCCACGATATCCTCAAAAGTATAGCGGCTCTCCAAGGCTTTTTGAAGTTGTTCGACCTGGCTCAAGTCCTGAAAAGACTCAACCCCTCCGATCACCTGCCCGTTCCTATCCTTTAGAATGGCTGTCGAGATGCGGATGGGCACCCGGTGTCCCTGGTTGTTTACAATATGGGCAGTGGCATTGACCACCGGCTGTCCTGTCTCGAATGTTTGCCGAAGGGCACATGCATCCTCGCAAATACTGGCATGAAATACATCACAGCACGCCTTGCCAATCGCATCGGCGCACGAAACCCCAGTGATACGCTCGGCCGCACGGTTAAAAGCGGTAATGCACCAATCCGATCCTACTGTAAATACCCCCTCGTTGAGGGCATCGAGAATCACATCCCGTTGCTGTTGTTCCATCTCGTACTCCATTGGCCGGCCCCCTTTTATATTCGTGCATTGCGCCACGTTGCCACTATTCCTTCATTGCATATTGCACTATAAGCAGCAAGTCTTTTCAAGCATACATGGAATTGGAACGGCCGCCTTGCAATGCGGCCGCTGCAAAGCGCCATGTTCCGATGTGGCATAGCCATTGCTTAAGCACAGGTCAAATGATGAACGAGATTTAAGGTGCCTTTCCCGAACGATCGCTAAAAGGCAATGACAAGGCACCCCGAATAGTATCACTCAATCCTAAAAATGGAGGATGGTTACATGAAGAGAAGAGATTTCCTTAAAGGTGTGGCAGCAACCTCAGCTGGTGTAGCCGTTGCCGCAGGTGTTGGATCCCTCCCGAAGCAGGCATTTGCAAAGAAAAAAGGGGAAAAGGAAGATTTCGGTGAAATTAAAAGCCTTAAGGTTAAATGCATCTCCGAAACCAGCTGGTTCGACAATGCCACCTTGGGTGCGGACATCAAGGCGGCAGGCGGCATCAATTCGAACCAGTACGATGTCGCCTATAATACGGACAACTTAGGCGGATACGCTGCGCTGGTGGAAGTGGAGGCTCTTGACGGCAAAAAGACCAAATACCTGCTGGATACGGGATGGAGTAATGACTGGATCGATTATGTATTTGAAAAAGATGGAATTGACAGCATGTTGAAAACCAAAGAGATCGACACGCTGATTATCTCCCACGACCACATCGACCACTACTTTGGACTTGAAAGTACCCTCAAGCACCAACCGGACATTCGCATTTTCTTTCCCGGCACGTCGATGCCCAAGAGCTTTGAACTATTGAAAGGCGCTGATTTTTCGGCCACTCCCGGCTGTCCAAAAAACGCGACTCCCCATACCGGCGAACTTGTCGTTACCAAAACGGATACGCTTTACAAGCTTCAGGACGGGGCAGCGATTGTCTTTTTCGATGCACCAGCGACGCTGCAGGTCCGGGGTGAAAACGTGATGTACTTCAAAATCAAAGACAAGGGCTATGTCACGGTAACCGGATGCTGCCATCCGGGCATTCTCACATTGATCAATCATGGCCGCCGCAATTTCAAAGATGGTGAGAAAATGTATGGATGTTATGGGGGATTGCACATATCACCGTTCGAAAACTGGGACCCCAAAATGGACGACATCATTACCGGCCTGAAGCAATACAAGATGGAGAAGATCGCCTGCAACCATTGCACGGGCTGGATTTGGGCGGAAAAGGCTGCAAACGCCGGTCTCCCGATTGTCATGGGCACGGACAGCAACCTTTCATACAAGAAGGTGGGGACCCTCGCACGTGCCAAAACATCAAATGTTTACATTGGCAATGGGGACTCAGTGACTTTCTGAAAGAAATATTAAGACTGCTTTATCTGCCCGCACCCGGGGCCGTCCCGACGGCCCCACGGGCAAGGAAAAATTGAAACCCAACTGTAAAAGGGATGAATCCAGAATGGAAGCTCGTAAACACGCCGAATCGGACTGGCTTGAAACACGCATACTGATCCCCAAATGGAACGTTGTATTATCCGGCCTGGCCAATACACTCGTGCTGGTGTTAGCCTCTTTGGCAGTTTGGTGGATATTCTTCTCCAACGCCGGCATCTTCAAGCTATACACGCCCCTGCTGGGGTTTTCATTGGTGATCTGGACCCTGCTGATCATCCTGTGGCAAACCCAGCTGTTTGATTTCTGGCCTTTGAGCCGTGGATTTCTGTCCAACTCGAACCCATTGATCAAAGGCGCCCTGCTCACGACGATTACCATTGGTTTATACTTGGCACTTATCTTTGGGTTGCTTTTCTGGATCATTGGCCAATTTGGCATTTCCTATTTCAACTGGCACAGCTTAGTGCAATACGGGGAATTCGGGCAGGACGTATTATCCACCCGCGAAACCACTTCCTGGGCCTTCTTGTCGCTTTCGGTACCCTTTTTCCTCATATCGATCTTTGTCATGCTGGGAATCGGCAAAGACCTGTTCGCCCCCCTTGCCCAACCAAGAATGGGTCTGGCCAACTTCCTGCTCATTTCGACACTCAGCATTCCGATTTTCGTCCTTTTTTTCCACCCCCACATCGGTTCGATGTTCTACCCGGCTCAAGTTTACACCGCGGTGCCCCCCTGGTGGCAATCCCTGGCCATGACCAACAGCGCCGAATACAGTTTGGGCATCCTGTTTTGCACCGTACTCGGCATTTTCTATGCCATCCATCTATGGGATGGTTACCCATGGACACTTGTCACCAGGCAGCCATGGCGTATCCTTTTTTTAGTGGTCGGCTCTATTTTTCTTGGTCTCGTGATTTTCTACTTCCAGCTATCGATCATGGAACATATTTGGGATGAAGCATACATTGGCGGCCAAAATGAAAACAACTTCGGTTGGCGCTACAGCCATACAGTGACGATGGGTAATTTTATCGTGGTCCCGGCCATCATCCTTAATTTTTTCTTTGCTCCGGCCTTTTCCGGAATGCCATTTTGGGCGCGTGGTATTATTAAAACCGTTTTGGCAATTGCCGCCGGGCTGATTTTCGCCTGGGCCTATTACCAATGGGGGCCTGTGCTTTTAGGTGTGGTGCCTGGCGTTTCGCATCCATCGGAGAATGCAGCCGCCTTTTTACTGTTGATTATCAATTTACTATTAATTCAAGACCATTTCATGGACGGTTGGCCCGGATATAGATTATCCACGAAATAAATGGCAGATCCTTGTCGTCCACCAAGGCGGATATCGGAATATGGAAATAAAGCACACCATGGATCCAGCTGGGGTGATGGAGGGCATCTTTTACCGGATGTTCCATGACCTTTTCCACAGCGAAGGGGCACGCAGGCATCTCGGTTTCAGACTAATCCATTTCTTCACGGACCATCAGGGAATGCCCGGCTGGTATCTCTGGCTGGATGGGCAACCCGGTGCCTACCAGTTTGCTTTGGTCGACAACGGTTTTTGCCGTCAGCAGGAAGCATCCATCCCCCTGCCAATCAAGGGGCGGTTTGTTGTACGCTATTTTCCCGGCGACACGGAGGAAACCTTTAATTCAATGTCTGTCTATGAACAGATGGTGCGCGTCAGTGCATTGTTTGACCAAACCGGCACCCCCACTGCCCAGGCCCGACAGACAATGCATCCGAGCCACTTCACCATCGGCCATATCAACGCCCGAACCAGCGTGGAGCGCGATATTCTTGAAATGGAATGCCGTGCACCCAACCGTTGGTTGACGATTCGCACCGATGGGCTCTCTTTAGCGACCGAGGATGGCGAATCTTATGAGGCCGTTGCACCGGGTGGCACGGATCGGAATTTCCCTGGATGGGGGCTGTGTTTTTTCCTCTTTGACCGTCTGGTCAGCGCCTTCTGTCTTGTTCACAAACAAAAACCCATCTTATGCGCCACTGCAAAGGCAGAAGGATACCACTTCATCATTGATGCAGATAACAACACCATCACCCAACGCTCAGAACAAATTGAAGATTTGCTCCTTTTGACCACAATTCCCATCGACCAACAAAAACAGGTGGTGAAACGCGCTACCCAAGACATCATATCCTATGGGCAACACATCCAGGCGTATTTGCAGCTTCTCAACCCGTCTCATTGGCAGATCGTCCAGGATCCCCATAACCATTACAACGAATGGGTCAATCACCAATGGTGGCACATCAGCAATTTGGAGTGTCGCGATGACACCCCATCAACCCATTGCTGTTACTGCGATCATTAGAAAAATTGCGACAGGAAAATCATGGAATCATCCAAACGGCGTTTTTTGACCTCCGAAGTGTTGCGCAAAGCCTTCAAATTGGCAGCAGAGGTGAAAGAGGCCTACCAGGAGGGTCAGAGTGCGTCGGACTACTTTGAATCATTTGAGAGCTGTTACCCTCTGATTTCGGAATATGCTTATTTTATTGAAGATGAGGTTAAATCTTTAGGGATCGACACCGAAGGTATGAATTCCAAGGAGATCACGCAGATGGTATACGAAATCAATCAAAGAAAAAATTCAAAGGTTTAAATGGTAACCACCATAATTGTCATCACCGCTTAAAACAAAGACACCAATAATTTCAATCTTGCCCGGGTGGAATCCATGCCCGGGTTTTCCTTGACTTCTCTTTGTGGTCGAATACTTAATAGATCGAGCAGGGTAGAAGCCTTCAAAAAAAACATTTAAATCAAAGGAGCATCCCATGGCCCAAATGACCGAACGCATGCAGCAACTCTTCATCAAAGTGCCCGCCGCAGTTCTCTGCAC
>JAGTVD010000222.1 GCA_018224505.1 Desulfatitalea sp.
GGTGTCGATGGTCGCGATAAACTGTACCAAAAATGGTCGTTTAAAAATGGGCCACCAGGGTGATGGACTGGGGGGATCAATAAAAAATCCCCCCAGTTCATCATCCCGGGTCAACAGCCGATAGGGTTGTTTTTACCTGGGATTTTTACTGGAGGACCTCTCATGAAAAAAAGGAGACCGTTTTGGACATCCTTGCCCTTAGCCGAAAGGGGCTGAGTCAGCGGGCCATCGTGCGCAAACTGGGCATCAGCCGCACCACCGTGAAAAAATATCTGGAAAATCCCGAGCTGGCGTTAGGCACGACAGCCGAGCGCAACCGCAAAAGCCAACTGGACCCTTTTGCTGAAAATATCGAAGCCTGGCTCAATGAAGATCCCTTCTACAGTGCTGCTTGGATTTACGATCGGCTGCGCCCCATGGGGTTTTGCGGTAGATACGAGATCGTCAAGCGCAGAGTCGGCAAACTCAAGAACCAGCGCCAGCGCGTGGCCTACATGCGCTTTGAGACCGAACCGGGCTATCAGGCACAGGTGGATTTTGGCGAGTTCCAAATCGAGCATGCCGACGGACGCGTTGAAAAATTATTTCTTTTCGCCATGATCCTGGGATATTCACGCAGGATTTACGCGCAGCTGATCGAGCGCTGCGATCTGCCCACTTTCCTGGATTGCCACATCAATGCTTTTACCCACTTTGGCGGCGTGCCGACTCAGATCCTGTATGACCGTATGCGAAACGTGTACATCGGAAAGCTGGCCGGCAAGGTCAAGTTTAACGACATTCTGGTTGGTTTTGCCTTGCACTACGGCTTTTCGCCTCAGGTGACTCCGGCCTACGCCGCATGGGTTAAGGGCAAGATCGAGAGGCCCTTTTCTTTCATCCGCGAAGGCTTCTGGCGCGGTTATAGTTTCCTTTGCCTGGATACGTCCAATCGCGAACTGCAAAGCTGGCTCGGGCACAAAGACCAGCGGGTGCACGGCACCACGCATGAGGTGGTGGCCATGCGCTTTGAGCGCGAACAGCCACATTTAAAACTGTTGCCCTGCCAGCCGTTTGATACTTCTTATCGCATCTACCGAAAGGTGGCCAAGGACTGCACGGTACGTTTTGAAGGTAACAGCTTTGTGGTGCCCCACACGCTGGTAGGCCGGCAGATCATCTTGCGGATCAAAGAAAGGAACATGCGTATTTTTCGCGACGACCGACTGGTTGTCACTTACACGATCCCGGCAACCAAAGGCCACCTGGTTCAGGATAAGCGCTTTTATCAGGCCCTGCGAGATGATCGGGAAATGAATCTGCGAAAATACCACCACGGCGGCCGCAGAAAAGGGCGCGCCAAACGCACTATCAGCCCGAGCAAGCCGCTTTATGACCTGGATGTTATGATCCGTCCCGTTTACGAGTATGACCGGCTGATCGGCCAGGAGGTGCAACCATGACCGACACCCTTGTCATGCAGCGCATTGAATCCAATCTTAGCCGGCTGCGCCTTGGCCGAATCAATCAAGTCTTGGCTCAGGTGGTCCAGACCGCCGATAAAAAAAGCCAAAGCTACCTTAGCTTTTTGGATGAACTGCTGGAAGAAGAAGTCTCGGCCAAAGAGCAGCGCCGGGTAGACACCGCCTTAAAGATCTCCGGTCTGCCGTTTATCAAAAGCATCGATGAGTTCGATTTTACCTTCCAGCCCAAGCTGGATCGTCAGAAGGTCATGTCGCTTTTTGATCTGACTTTCATTGGGCAGAAGGCCAATGTGATCTTTTTGGGGCCTCCGGGAGTGGGAAAGACCCATCTGGCCGTATCATTAGCGCTTAAAGCATGCCAGGCGGGCCTTTCCATCTATTTTACCACCATGGAGGATCTGGTCATGAAACTGAAAAGAGATCATGAGGCCGGTCGTGCCGGCAAAGCCCGCAGTTATTATAAATCTTCTTTGGTCATCGTCGATGAGGTGGGTTACACCCCCATCGATCGCCAACAGTGCAACCTGTTCTTTCGTTTTGTGGCCAACCGCTATGAAAAAGCCAGCACGCTGATCACTTCAAACAAGGCCTTTTCGGATTGGGCGGAACTGTTCTGCGATCCTGTGATCGTCACGGCAATTTTGGATCGTCTGCTGCACCATAGCGTGGTCGTCAATATCAAAGGAAACAGCTACCGACTTAGAGCAAAGGAGGGTAAGGATGTCGTAAATGACTGTCAGAAATTGAAGTCGTGTGGCCCACTTTTGACGACCGAAAATGGTACACTTCTAAACGACCATTGACAAATGGGATGGGAGCAACGTTCCGATAGGTGCCATTCAAAGAATCCTTGGACATGAAAACCGCAATACCACCGAAATATATCTTCACAGCATCGGCGATCTTGAAAGGGATGCCATGTTGGTTTTTGAGCAGGGTCTCGAAAAGTCTCACACAGATTCTCCCACAGATTCTCACATAGGCATCGAATCAATGAAAAAAGGGCTAACCGTATGACCGGCTAACCCCTTCTTCTTGTGCCTTTTTATGGTGCCGAGGGACGGAATCGAACCGCCGACACGGGGATTTTCAGTCCCCTGCTCTACCGACTGAGCTACCTCGGCACAAACTGA
>JAGTVD010000223.1 GCA_018224505.1 Desulfatitalea sp.
AGGGCCTGGTCCACATTCAGGGCGTAGACGGCAGCGATGGTGCGCTCGGCGATGCGGAAACGCAAGGCTTCGGGCTTGAAGCGCGCCCCGTGGCATTCGGGGCACAGGTCGTAGCTGCGGTAGCGCGACAGGAAGACCCGCACGTGCATCTTGTAGGTGCGCCCCTCCAGCCATTTGAAGAACCCGCGGATGCCGTAGTAGTCGTCGTTGCCCTCGATGACCGCCCGGCGCTGCTTCGCGCTCAATGCCTTGAACGGTTTGTCCATGGGGATGCCGGCGCGACGGCAGAAATCGCGCAGGTCGCGGTACTCGAAACGCTTGTCGGCCGCCCCGCCCCACGGCTTGATGGCCCCCTGGTTCAGCGAGAGACCCGGATCGGGTATGATCAGATCCAGGTCCATCTCGATCACCCGCCCGAACCCGCGGCAGGTATCACACGCCCCCAGAGGGCTGTTGAAGGAGAACAGGTTGGGCAGCGGCGGCGTGTAAGTGATGTCGCAACGGGGGCAGTGCAGCCGGTCGGAAAACGAATGGCGCGCACCCCCCGCCGGCCACGCATCCACCTGTCCGCCGCCTATACGCTGGGCGCTCTCCAGGGAATCGATCACCCGCTGGCGCTGGTCGGCCCCCAGCACCAACCGGTCGGCCACCATGTTCAGCGTCCCCACCATGGCGTCATCGGCCAACGCGTTCAAATCCTGAACACTCTCTCCGCCCCAAACCCGGTCATAACCCAACCGCAGCAGTTCCTTGCGCACGGCCGCGGCATCATCCGCCACGCTGTAAGGAAACGTGAGTACCAGCCGCTGCCCGCCATACTGCCCCAGCATTGCCTGCCAGATCCGCTCGGGACTATCCGGTTGCACCGGTTGTCCGCAACCGTCGCAGTGCAGCACCCCCTGACGGGCAAAGAGCAGTTTAACGTAGTCTGTCAGCTCGGTCATGGTGCCCACGCTGGACCGGGAAGTACGCACCGGGTCCTTGCGATCAATGGCGATGGCCGGCGGCACGCCCACGATGGTGTCCACCCGGGGCCGGTCCATACGGTCCATGAATTGGCGCGCGTAGGGCGAAAAGGTCTCCACGTAACGCCGCTGCCCTTCGGCATACAGCGTATCGAAAGCCAACGACGACTTGCCCGACCCGCTCACGCCGGTGATCACCGTAATGCGGTTCAGGGGAATATCCAGATCGAGACCCTTGAGGTTGTTCTGCCGGGCCCCGCGAATGACTATGGAGGACTGCATCAAGACACTCCAGAATGCAACCAATCACTTTGAAATAGAAAAAGAACATGATTGACGGATTAAACCCAACCCCATGCATCGCCTCCCAAACCCAACCAACCCCACAAACCCTACAAACTCGAAAAACCCAACAAACCCAACAAACTCAATAAACTCAATAAACTCTAAAAACCCAACTACCCCTCCACCATTCGCCCCACGCCCTGGTTTTTGGTGGCGCCGAGCAGATCGCTGACCTGTTTGAGCAAGTCCGCCGGTGTGTGGTTCTTCAGTTGGGCCATGCTGCCACTGACGGTTATCCGGACCTCACCCTGCTCCCAGCGTAATGACGCCACGGTTTGCTGAATGCGCTCGGCGGTTCCGCGGCAATTGTCAATGGCGGTATTGGGGAGGATGACCAGAAACTCCTCGCCACCGTAACGGCCCACCAGGTCGATCTCCCGGACGGCGCGCCGGATCGCGTGGCCCACATCGCGCAGGATCATGTCGCCCAGGGCATACCCATGCTCCAGGTTGATCCCCTTCAGCCAATCGATGTCAAGCAGGATGATGGATAAAGCGTGGCCATAGCGCTGGGCTTTTTTAACCTCCTCGACAAAGCGCTGGTAGGATTGGCGCCGATTGGGCAAGCCGGTGACACTGTCGATCAGCGACTGTTTTTTCAACTTCTGGTGGACCAGCTGCAACTGGGCCGACCGTTCACGCACCCGGGTGTCCAGTGCGGCGTTGATCTCCACCAACTGCCGCTGTTTGCGTTTCTGACGCACAACGGCAACGCAGAGCAAAAGCGTCGGCAGGATCATGGCGGCGGCCAGGTAGAGAAACAGATGCGAATACCGTTCCCAGAAGTCGGGGGTCGGATAAAGAATGGTGCCGCCGGTGGGCGTCGGGGTCGCCTGCAAATGAAAACGTCGCAGGGCCCGGCCGTCGAATATGGGTTGGTTGGGGCTGTGGTGCAAGACGGGGATATCTTTTGCCGACTCTCCGGAAAAGATCCGCAAGGCCATCTGACCCGCCTGTTCGCCCTGGTGAACACCCGAGGTGATGATGCCGCCGACAATCCCCTTGCCAAGATCAAAACCTTGCGAACTGTACACCGGCACCGGCGACCAGCGCGTAACCAACTGCACCGTCTCGGCCGCCTGCGCATTGCCAACGCTCCGGTCCGGATCGAACAAGATCAGATAAACCAAGTCGCCGGACCCCAGTGACACCAGTCGCGCGGGCAGCTCCTCCCAGACCGGGTTGGACCAGACCTCAACCGTGACCCGCTGGACCAACGGCCGCAATACTTGTTCCTCCAGCGCCTGGAGGCCGACAGAATCCACGATGCCAGGGTCGACCAGCACCACGATGCGGCGGACTTCGGGATGCATCGTGAGCATCAAGCGCAGAGTGGCCTCGTGGTGAGTGTCGGACACCACCCCCGTCATCTCTCTGTCCAGGGACATCACTGCGGGAATCTCAGGGCTAACGGCGCAAAAGACAACGGGTACGCCAGGGAAAAGTTGGGGGCCATGCTGCCGTACGAACCGCAGCGCACCTTCCCCCGCAGCGACAATGACGCCGAAGGCGGTTTGCTGCCATTTGAATTTCATAAGCTCGGCCAAGGCATCGAGATCAGATGCCCCGATGGCGCGCCCCATATCCAGGTATTCGAAATAGAGGGCGATGTCCCGTTCAAATGGTTTGACGGCCGACTGAATGCCTTCGGTGATGCGGTCGGTCCATTCCCATCCCTGGTGATAGGTGTGCAGCACCAGGATATTTTTGGGTGTGTCCGCCCGGGCGTCGGCCCCGACCACCAGGATGAACAGAACGGCAGCCATCCAGCCGACAGCGCGTTGCCGATTAATAGAATCGTTCCGTAAAGACATGGGCGCCTTCGAAATGGGTATCAATGATGGCCATCACATCGCGAATCATGTCGCCGCGACCGCACAAATAAAAATCATAGCGTCCCGGCGACCAGCGCTCGGCCAGGCAGGGACCGACACGCCCTTCATAGAGCGGCGGACCTTCATATACGGTCGGAACGGGCCCGGATATACACGGTACATAGCGACGGGCGGACCGGGACAACTCATCGCGATAATATAAATCCGCAACCGTGCGCGCGCCGTGCAGCAGATCGAATCCGCGTGCCCCGGCACGAACGAACGCCACAAAGGGAGCAATTCCGGTGCCGGTGGCCACCCAAACCACGGGATGGCCGGGTTGCTTGAAAGTGAAATAGCCGAAGGGGGCGGTAACCGTGAAACGCTCGCCGGGCCGTGCGCCGGCCAGACGCGGGGAGAAGCGCCCTCCGGGAATGTGGCGCACGCAAATGGCCAAATGATCCGCTTCCAAAGGGCCTAACAGGGTGTAATCCCGGCGCAATGGGCCGTCCACAAATCCGACCTTCTGGCCGGGCAGATAATCGAAACCCGCCGGCCGCACGAACCGGATCTCAAAGGTGTCGTCGGTCCACCAACGCCGATCGGTCATTTCGAGGGTGAAGGCATCCATGGCAGATTGCTCCGCGGATCGATTCACGGCCGCCACAAACGGTCGCCCG
>JAGTVD010000224.1 GCA_018224505.1 Desulfatitalea sp.
TCGGTCCACCGGATACAACGGCCGACATTGAAGCGGCTACCGAAACCGGCAATTGGGACAATCTGGGATTATATCAACCATATTCACAGTCATAGCGCAGTACCACCAGTGCAGACCTGATCACTCTATCTTGATATCTGGAGGGAAAATGCCCGCTGAGCCTTATGATCTTCTGGTTGCTGGGATCGGACCTGCCGGCATGACGGCAGCAATGTATGGCCAGCGCTTGGGCCTGCGGACTGCCGCGTTCGGTGATATTCCGGGTGGGTCTCTTTATATGATCGAACGGTTGACCAACTTTCCCGGGTTCAGCGAACCAATCGCCGGAATGGAACTCGGCGCCAAACTGTTTCAACAGACACAGGCCGAAGGGGCCCATCTTACCATGACCCGCATGGGCAAGCTTCGGCACATCCAGGGCCTTTTCCACGCGGTGGACGACAATGGACAGGCATACACGGCCCCCAGCGCCATCATCGCCACAGGCCGCGTTCCGACCCGACTGCCATTCGTTAATGCTGAATTGCAGGGCGTTCATTTCTGCTCGGTGTGCGATGGCCCCTTGTATCGCAACAAAAATGCAACCCTGGCGGTCGTCGGCAGCGACAACAGCGCCGCCCAGCATGCCCTCACATTATCCCGCATTGCACAGAAGGTATTGCTAATCCATCGCAGTGGAAAGGCCCAAATGGATGCTGCTCACGCCGACATGCTGTCCAGGCAGGAGAATGTTCAACGAATTCCCGGCACGGAAGTTGTTGGATGCGAGGGTAACGGTATTGTAGAGGCTTTGATTTTGAAATCCCATTCGCACGAGAGTGAAAAACTTTCCGTGGGGGGCTTGTTTTTAGCCATCGGGTGGCGCCCGAACACCCATTTCATAGACTTCACTATTGCGAAGACAGCGGATGGATACCTCGAGACAGACACTAACCTGATGACGTCTCGCCCAGGATTGTTTGCCGCCGGTGATGTGCGCGACACCGATTTATGGCAGGTGCTCACCGCCTGCGCAGACGGCGCGCGCGCCGCAAGGTGTGCCGGGGGGTATATTTCGGCAATCTCAAAGGGTTAGTGTTGAATCGAAAGCCCCCTTCGACGGCCGTATCATTGCAGTTTTCCGGAAATTATGACATATGCACGCGCCCTGAACCACTATCATTGGAGTCTGCAATGGGTGAGAATATTATAAGGTGGGATGGTATCTGGGTGATCGGAACCGACCCGCCTTGCCCTCGCTGTGATTACCTTTCGCGCATGGTGCAAGACATTGTGAATACGGAAGGGATACCGCAGAGCGTACGGCACATCAGTTATGCGAGCGATGAAGCCTTGTATTTTGCCAAATCGCTCGGCTTGACGCCGGGCACTGCAAAAGATGTTGCACGAATATCGGGAATATCGGTTGATTGGGATGCAGTCCAGGAATCAATCGATGATCAAAAGAAGCTCGATGGCGACGCTGCCGAAGCCAACTGCTGTAGCGTGATCGCCGATCGCTGGTCACCGTCACTGGATGAATTGTTGCGTCCTTGCGAACTCGAGGCCCCGGCAGCGGGCATTCTAATGACGCCTGTTCTCATTATGAACGGATGCCTTCTGCACAGCGGCAGCGTCCCTACATACGATCAGGCTAAAAGTTGGCTCCGAAAAATGGCTGCTAATTCGGGACATCCTGAAAAAGGCAAGCATAAGGTGGAGGTACTTGGGTCCGGCTGCCCGAAGTGCCAAATGCTTTATGATAACACTTTGATTGCCTTGCACCGCATGGGCCTGGAGGAAGACATTGCCCTTGTAAAAAGAACGGACATCCTCTATTTTCATCAATTGGGGGTCAACGTTATCCCTGGACTTGCCATAAATGGAAAGGTTGTGGCCAAAGGCCAGGTTTTGAACCCGGATCAAATCTGCGAGCTTTTGAATGAAAAAACAGCTGCTAAATTTATCAAGGACCGATAATGTATGCTTAGGAACAATCAAGCGCCAGATAGTGATAACATGCGGTCGCGTGATAACGATCGAACAATTAAGTTAAGAATAGAAGAACTGTCGAAAATCATCATCGCAATGACGGCGAAGGCCGAATGCAGCCATCTTGACCTGGCCGAAGCCTATTTTAAAAGAGCGATATGCAACTATTTTCTTGGCAACCGTCGGATGGCGGAATCTGATTTGAATGGTGCAGGCCTGCTCGGATGCCAGGAAGCTTTATTGTGGAGTCGATATGATATCAGACAGAGTGCAGGAACCTGGAAAAATTTTGATCGAAGTCATATATAAAGCGGATTATTGTTTGCTTTGTCTATACATGGATCAAACGGTACGCGGAGTTATGGAAAAGTATGCCGACTGCGCCGATTACCATAAGGTTGAATTCATGTATGGCGACGGCAAACAGCGCTTTTTGGAATTGTCCTATGCTTTATATGGCAAAATAAATGTGCACAAACACTGCCGGGTCGCACCGATCCCTTCTCTGTTTATCGATGGCGAACTTGTTTTTGACGCCATTCCACCGATTTTTGAACTCGAAGACGCCATTGAAGAAGCGATTGGCAAAAAGGCCGGCACAGGAGCGTAATCAATGTCTTCAAACAAGCTATGCCTGGAAGTGCTCCACGAAGGTGCCCATTGAGTCCCTTGTGAATACATGGCCCGTGTGGTCGAGAGTGTCATTGCTGATTACGAAGATGTTATCCGCTGGAATATCGTGATCACCAAAACCCTTGATGGGGCGTTGCGGTATCAGGAGCTTTCAAGAAAGCTGGGCCGGCCGGCACCCATACCATCAATCGTCATCGATGACGAACTCGTTTTTGATGCCATTCCCAGTGTGGAACAATTGCGTTCGTACCTTGACGGCAAGACAGGGTCGCATTCAAAGTAAGTCACATACCCGTGTGGCTTTTTCAACATAGAGACCTATTGATTTGATCCCGCCGCTCTTCACATCTCTATACCGACCCTAGCCTTGGTGCCACGTTCATAATAGTGCTTCTTGGCCTGGAAATCAGTCACCATATCAGCCATTTCGATGATCCTGGGGGAAGCATATCGACCTGTGATAACCAGTTCGAGGGCTTGTGGCTTGTTGATGATAAGCCCAAGCAATTCCTGCACCTGCATCAAACCATATTTTACCGCCACATTTGCTTCGTCGAGAACGACCATGTCGTAATGCCCCGATGCCATAACTTCCTTGACCCTTGCCAATCCATTACGGGCAGCTTGGATATCCTCGAGTTCGGGCATTTCGTTCATAAAGCGACCCAGGCCGAACTGCTCGATGGTAATCAGATCTTCAAATCGCTTCAGGGCTTTAATTTCACTGTATTCCCCCTGCTTGATAAACTGGCCGATAAAAACCTTCATCCCGGCGCCGGCAGCTCTTACGGACAGACCAATAGCAGCGGTTGTCTTTCCCTTGCCGTTACCAGTGAACACATGTACGTATCCTTGATCCATTATGCCCGCCCCTGTGATGACGCTTCTAATCTCATGGTTTGTGCTTTTCCATGGCACTCCTCGGTACCGCGAAATGCCATTTTACCTCCTATCGGTACGGAACCGATCCTGCAACCATCACTTATCTCTATTGGCACCCGCTGTGCTCGAAGGGGGTGCCGAACAACCTGCCAATCGGTTGCGATTATGCACTTTGGCAATGCTCAAATCACCCGTACTCATATCTATTTAAGGGAGGCGATGCAAGTTTATTTGGTCCCTGGTAAACATGACCGCACACAAAACGTTTTAAAAACAAATTGTTATGAGATTTAAATCTGATTCCGCCAAAGGAACTGCAAGGGCGCAGCTCTCGAAAGGACGATTAGCGCGCATCAACGCGTTTCAGTTTTACCTTTGTAAGGGCAGGGTCTTGAACGATTCTCAATGCCCAACGGTAATCAATAAGGCGCCTTCCCGTTTTTCCACTGGGTAAGATTGGATGGCATTTTTTGCCGGACCCGTGACTTTAGATCCGTCATATTGAAATGTGGATTTATTGACACTGCAACAGCGTACAAGCGGTTGACCGGGCATAGGGTCCAACCTGCGGCCGAAATGGGTGCACTTATTTGCGAAAGCGTGATACTCACCGTCCGTTCCATGAATCACGAGCAAACGGGTTGGCAACCCCCCACCCTCAAGGCGAATGGCGGCGCCTTTTTCATCCAACTCCCGGGCGCCGGATAGTTGGACCTGCACCTTTCCGTCCGCGTAGCGCCAACAGTTTTTATCCAACGGTGATTTCGTTTCACAAATCCCAAAGATACGTTTTAAAAATTCCACTGGTCCCTCCTTTTTCATTTAAGGTTCACCGGTGCTATGCTAATTGCAAAAAATCCATAACTCCATTGCAACGACAGGCAGTGCCGATCATTAACGGCCGGTGGCTGTTCTGCAGGGCTGCGTCCAGAAGTTTCGATAACGATTCTGGATGGATGCCGCCAACGCCTGGAAACAGTTGGTGACTGCGCACGACAAGGGGTAGGTAATTTTCACAGGAAAAATTTTCGAGTAACCGAAAGAGGTCCAACGGTCTATGCTTCCCCGTGACGGTACATATGGTTTCCGGTTCAGGGCAAGTATCAGGACAGATAAAATCGGCATGACTGATATATATCCGATCGGCATCTCCCTTAACGGCATTTGGCAGAGATGCCAAGCAATCATCGGGAATGGCCGTCGGAAAAATCTTGTACATACAGGAGAGTTTTCGTTTCAACCATTCCGCGGCTACGTGAATGGGGATTGCCGGCACGATCATATCCACAGGCATATCTTCATGGTTGATCATGGTCTCCAACCAATCGATGCCGTCCGCCTGGATCGTCCTTACACGGGTATCATCAATTATTACTGGCTGCTTATCCACCAGACGGATTTCAGCACCCGGGATGTTACGGAGAATTCGAGACACTGCAATCCGGCCGAAGCGTCCTGCACCGATGATCCAGAAGCGGGTGGGATTATTAAAATTGATCATATCGCATTGGAGTGCGGCGAAAAGCGTATACCGGTGATGTGGTCTTTACGGAAGTCGAAAAGCACTCTTTTTTGACCAGCAAAGGACAGCTCCACAACCGGTGTTTCAATAACACGCCCGATGACCCCGGCGTCGATTTTACGCTCTGTGAAGAGTTCCTTAACCTTGGCCGTGTTGCGGGAAGGAACCGCAAGAATAAAACCATAACTTTGAAAACACAACACCCAATCCAAGATTTCCAATCCTTCAGGTCTTGGAACAGCATCAAGATCGATGATTGCCCCACGGCCGCTGTTTTCCATCATGATGGCTGCAGTTCCAATGATTCCAGCGTTGCTGACATCCTTGGCGGCGACTGCCCATTCCCGCTCAGCAATGGTTACCATCACCTCCAGGCGTCGGCGCAGCTGCTCCGCATTTTTTCCGGAATTGGCATCCCAACTCACTACCGACTGGCAACCTGGCCGCCCGTCCAGATCTACGGCAAGCAATATGTCGTCCCCGACAGCCGCCAGGTGACTGCGCATTAATTTTTGCGCATATCCAAGAATAGCCACGCTCAAGGCCGGCTGATCCGTTGGTGCTTCGGGATGGGTATGCCCGCCAAGCATGGGCACTTGAAGCTTTTCGCAGCCTTTTGCGATCCCGGCCACAATCTGGGCCCGCTGGTTCCCATCACCACTGGATAAAACGTTGACCAGGCCAATGGGACGTCCCCCCATCGCGTAAATATCATTCACCGTCACCATGATCGATGCTTTGCCGGCGGCATAGGGTTCATTGACCAATAGCTGAGTCATCATACCGTCCGCGGCAAGCAGCAGAAAGCCATCATGCCAGGGAACAATGGCGGCGTCGTCGCCATAATTTGGAAGTTGTTTCCCATATCGGTGCGTTTGGCTTAAAATATTATACACATCCCGAATGGGATGTTTTCGTATCACACCGGCAGAGTGACTTATTTTGTCAACAACTGCTTGCAGCATCGCTGCCGGGTCGCTTGTCCGGGTCGAGGACCTCATTGGCTTTGTATGACCTCAATTTTCAGGATCGGAGTTCAAATCGGCCCTCATCAGCTGATGTGGCTTGCCCATGTGATGAGTGATAGCCCCAACGGTTTCCCAACCGATTTTTTTAAAGAAAGGAATATTCTGCTCCTGGATATGAGCCGTAAAAAGCTTACACCCCTGGCGTTTCACCTGTTGCATCGCTTCTCTGACCAACCCGGCGCCAACACTGCTCATCCGATATGCTTTCCGGACCGCTAAACGGCCGCCGATCCAATGGCCGCTATCGTTTGCCGGAAACACCCTTACGGTCCCGACGACCGTTTGACCCGCCGTGGCAACAATATGAATGCTGTCGACATCGTGCTCGTCCAAATCGGTATCAGAAAACATGGCCTGCTCGAGGACAAAAACATCTCTGCGAATGGCGCGCGCCGATCTGAATTCGTACGGTGTCCGGCAACGGTGATAAACCAGCTCGGCTGGAGGGCGCTCGTAGGCTGCCAATGCACTGCAGGCTCCGCAGCGGACACAACCGGCCTTGCAACCGGCGGCGGTCAATCCTTTTTTGAATAGGATATCCGCAACTGCTTCATAAATGGGATGCATCAGACTGGCTGCGGGCGGACGGGTGACGGCACGACGGGTACCGGCAATCGGCCGGAAAGGCACGACAAAAGGATAAACGCCCATGTCAGCCAGCGTCTCGCTGCCCTTCAGGAGGCTCGTGACGGGCTCACCCAGACCCGCAATCAGAAAACTGCTCACCTGGTTGGGCCCGAAAAGCGCAACCGCTCTTTCCCAAGTCTTATAGTATTGGGCCAGTCCGATACGCGCCTTCGAAGGAGCCACACGCGCCAGGGTGGCTGCATCAAAACTTTCA
Organism: Desulfatitalea sp.; assembly: GCA_018224505.1. Classification (GTDB taxonomy): domain Bacteria; phylum Desulfobacterota; class Desulfobacteria; order Desulfobacterales; family Desulfosarcinaceae; genus Desulfatitalea. The sequence goes on from JAGTVD010000224.1 coordinate 6,878, forward strand.
AGATGGATCCCTACGGTGTCCACACCGGCATGATAAAGGGAGTCGATGTCCTCAATGTTTGCCGGTGGCGCAAACTGTACATGCACAGGCAGGCCGGATGCATTTTTGACGGCTGCGGTGCATTCGGCCAGATAAGCGATTTCAGACCCGGGCGGTTCTCCAGTGCCGGAAGTCAGAACCACGTGCGACACCCGATCCATGGCCTTTGCAAATCCAGCCACTTCGGCCAATTGCACTGGTGTCTTTCGCGCAAGGGTCATCCTGCTTTTCAAAGATAGCTCAATGCCACAAAAATCGCACTGTTCATCATTACGCCAGTGCCGGCAGGTCTGCAGCACGGTGGTTGCCAGACAATCCATACCGTGCAGCAAAGCCACTTTGCGGTAATCGATCCCATCGGTGGTTTGCCGACGATAAAAGGCCGGCTCGGGCACCACCTCAACGGGTGTCAGGAATTGCCCATCCTTATAAATAGCCCATCCATGTGGGCCATCATGCAGGCAATAGGGTGATGCGATCGCATAAGCACTGCTGATGGAGGCGTTGACCGGCATGCCGCCAATGAGCAAGGCACGCCCTTCGGCCGGGCCGGCTCCGCTTTCACGCCCGCTGACGTCGGCCGGCACGCGAATACCGGAACTTAAAATATCCCCTATGATTTCCCGCACAAGAAGATGTTTTCCAGCAGGAACTGAGGGTCTTTCAATGAATGGTTTTGGTTGTAATGGCATGTGGATCTTATATCACACCAGTTGAGCGAATCATATTGCATTTTGCACAAGTCTGGCCGTTTGCCCGCAGGTGGTGATAGCGCATCGTTGTGGTGTTATTAACAACGAAGTGACAAAAACCGGATTCACAGCGCGGATGGAGTCCTGTGAATCCGGTTCTATGGTTATTCTTTACATGTCGGCATAGACGTAATGGTCCCGTCCCAGGTATCCACTTTGCCAGTGTGCTCGACTTCCTCTGAAAACCAGGTAGCGGTCACGTTCTTGGTTTCGGTGAAAAAGGCGAATCCGTCCTTGCCCATGACATGCAAGTCGCCGAAAAAGGAATTTTTGTGTCCGGTAAAGCCGAAAATGCCGAGCGGCACCGGAATGCCCACATTGATGCCCACCATGCCCGCATCGGTGCGTTTTGAAAACTCACGGGCATAAAAGCCGTTCTGAGTATATATGACCGATCCGTTGGCGAACCGGCTGGCATTCATCAGGGTGATACCTTCTTCAAAGTTTTTAACACGCTTGACGCACAACACCGGTCCGAAGATTTCTTCCCGGCCTATGGACATTTCCTCGGTAACATGATCGAAAATGGTCGGACCAATGAAAAAACCATCTTCGCATCCCGACGGGACTTGAGGATTGCGCCCGTCCACAATCAGCTCTGCACCTTCCTCCACCCCGGTGCGTATCCAGTCCAAAACAAACTTCATATGCCCCTCGTTGACCACCGGGCCAACATCCGTGGTTTTTTCATAGGCTTTGCCGAGCTTTATTTGGGCCGCAAAATTCTTCAAATGGCACACGAGTTCATCGGCAATCGCCTCCTCCACCACAATGACCGGTAGCGCCATGCAACGTTGACCGGCACACCCACTAAAAGCATTGATAATACCCCGCGCTGCCCGCTCGATTTTACAATCCCGCAGCACCAGTGCGTGGTTTTTGGCTTCCGTCAAAGCCTGCACCCGTTTTCCGTTGGCGGCGGCCGTCTGGTATATGTGAAGACCCACTTTGGTGGAGCCGACAAAGGAAACACCTTTTATGTCCGGATGCCGCAGCAGAATCTCCGCCTCGTTGCGACCGGCTGTGACAACATTGATCACACCGTCCGGAATTCCTGCTTCCTGCCATAGTTCCATCATGCGCATGGAAGACTGTGGGACGAAACTGGCTGCCTTCAAAACCATACAATTGCCGGTGGCGATACAAATCGGGGTCATCCAGCCATGGGGAATCATCGCCGGAAAATTCCAAGGCGCAATACCGGCAAAAACCCCCAAGGGATGGTGATACAGTACCGTATCATACCCTTTGCTGACGTTCATCAAAGACTCGCCCTTCATCAAATGGGGCGCACCGCAGGCAAACTCGACCACCTCCGTCACCTTGAGGATATCCCCCATGGCTTCATCCCATTTCTTTCCCATTTCAAACGCCAGTAAGTAAGAGAGCTCTTCAAGGTGTTTATCCAAAAGGTGCTTCATGTGGTATAGCACTTGAACCCTTTTGCTGACGGGCGTATCGGACCATTTTGGAAAAGCGGCTTTCGCTGACGAAATCGCGGATTCCACCTCTTCCGGCAAGCACTGCGGTGCAAGCGCTATGATCTCACCTGTGGAGGGGTTGTAGCAGTCCATGTATTTCTTTGTTTTAGACTCCTGCCACTGGCCGTTGACATGGTATTTTAGTTTTTTCGGAGCATTTTCCTTCTCACCGGCTGCTGGTGGGAAAAAATATCTGTTCTGGTCATTCTCGGACATGTTGGCTTCTCCCTTCTATAAAATTGGTTTCCTGTTTCCTATAATTGGTTGGTAATACATGGCAGATTTATAACGTTACACCGCCAGATCAAAAACCATCTGCGTGATCAAGCTGGCGGCGATCTGATAGGTCTGATCCGTTCCTGCACCGACGCGCTGTCCGGCGGTGCGGGGATTGATTTCGGTAATGTCCAGCCCGACAAGTTCCAGATCTGGACCGCCAATTGAACCGATCATGGCTGCTAATCGGTAGATCTGCTTTTCTCCAAGACCCTGCCAATTCTTGAATCGGACGCCTTCCACGGCATTGCGAGCGCCGATATCCATGTCAATGGATAGATATGCATAGGGTGTTTGTATTTTCTTTAGCAAACTTTTGACTTTGGTGGGCTGCATCTGGCAGTCCTGCCGGGTGATAAGCGTGGCCCCCCTGCGCCTGAGTTCACTGTAAACCTCGACATACTCCGCAATACGCGGATCATCGATGCGAAAAGCCTTTTTGGGCGGATAATCGCTGATGCCGATAATGTACAGATCACGCGGGTCCAGAATGCCATCGTCCAGCAGGTGGTGGACAAATGTGCTGGCATTATAGCTTTCAGACCGTTGATGCAAGTAAGGGTCATTGGTATCGTAGATGGACCCCTTGTTGGTGGCCGCATCATACAGGATCGCGCCGGCCAGCCGCGACATGGGAACAGCGTCGGTATGGCTGTCAAGCACCAACAACGAAAGATTACTCCGACCATAGTGTTCGGCCAAAGCTTTGTACGCACCACCGCTCAAGGCGTGATCGACAGCAATCAGACAGGGAAAATCCGGCAGGATTTCGTTCTTGACCATACTTTCAACTGCACCGGCAAATTCCCGGCATCCATTTCTGTCAATAAAATTTACATAGTGCTCAACATTGACACGCGCACGTTCCTCGATTGGCGGTATGGGACGCAACCATCCTGGAACAGGGATTGATCCGCGAATCTGCCATTTGTCAGGCGCAACAGCGTCCGCCAGCATCCCGGCGATGGGTTTCAGTGGATCATCCACAGATGGTCCGATGCTGTTCCAGTTTAGCTTTTCCTGGATGGCATCATGTTTTTCGTCACAATCCAGTGGACAGCCGAAGAAAATGACTTTTTTCATTGCGGATCGAATCAATTTCCGAACGCACCCTTATAATCGATGTGAAACCAACCGCGATTGCCGATTTAGGAAAATGCCATAAGATGGACAGTGTGTCAACCATATATTTTAAACATTATAACATCTGATATTTAGACAAGTGAACGTATACCCGAGAAAGCACAATCCCCGATACGCGCTGAAGTCTGATCCGCATCTAAAAACGGACAGGCATCATAACGATCAATCTCCACTCGACAGGATTGTGCACCCTTTGATCAGGCATACGTTCACCAGAATATAACTCTGTCAGACCGATTGGCCTTGATGCATTGATTGACACAAGCCGACAATGCCGCATAGCAACTTGGCATGATTCGGCATGGTTCACATCGGATGTGCTGCCGGCTTCACTATTTCAATTTAAAATAGTCATCCCGCGCTTTTTGCAACTGCAGCACGTTGTTCAGGGGTGACCCCGGCGCGATACCGCATCCGGGGGTCAGGAAATCACAGCCGTTTTCCAGAGCGGCGATGGATTCCTTATAGCACGCTTCGGGTGTTCCCATAAAAAGAGTTGTGGCAGTGGCAACATTACCAAACACTTTAACCCCTTTGGGACGGGCGATTTCGACTGCCGCCTTCAAATTGGCCTTCTCTTCGATGCTGATTCCCGCGACACCAGTGTCGCACATAAATTCAATAATCGAATCGGTGTTGGCGCACACATGGAGCACCACCGGACCTTTGGCTTTCGCGCAAACCTGGGTCATCATCGGTTGCACAAACTGTTTCCAGGTTCTTGGGCTCATTAACGCCGGACCGGAAGAAGGCTCTGCAAGCACGTAGTAATCAGCCCCCTGGTCAAATGCCCAATTAACCACATCGATCACCACTGCTGTAGTTACATCCAGAACCTGCTGGACCTTTTCCTTCTCCTTGAATGTCCATTTCATGAACTTTTCAGTGCCCACCAGATTGCAGGCAGCCGTCCAGGCACCTTCCGTTTCACCGAAAATGGCTACTTCGTCTCCCAATTTATCTTTCAGGATCTTGAACTGTTCTTTGTAGACCGGAAAACGCCCTTTTTCAAAAATGTTGTCCGGATAGGCCAATCCATCAAGGCTTTCAGCATAGGGGTGCTCTTTGATGTATTTCTGAAGATCGATTTTCGGCTCCCCTAAGGTGCAGCCCATTACTTCGCTAACGGCGGTAATGTCCCAGCCCATCGCCTTGCACCACTCAAAGCCGGCTTCAACATAGCCCAGCGCAAGGCCGGCCATGGCGACAGGATCAGTGTCGGCCAGCGGCCTTTCATGGCCCACTTTTTTCATGATATCAACCACGCCATAGGTGGTCGTACAGCCAACCGGCACGATATCCGACGCTTTGCCTTCCAGACGATTCATAAAGCGCTGCTTCAAATTCATCTGTACCTCCTGTTTTAATATGAATTCCGTTTTTCGTTCGGGGGACCGCAGGGTCCCCCGGACGGTTGATCAAACTCAACCATTGAGCTTGCGCTTCACCTGCTGAATGCGACGACGAAAAAGGGGTTGATAGACAAACCAGAATACGGCCAGCCAACCAAACAGCAGCAAGCTTAAATGACTGCTATCCTGGTATAAATGTTTTATCGCCCAAATGCCGGCAAAAATCACCACCAGGCCAACAACCGTATATGGCAGGCCGGCTTTAATAAAAACCATCAATCGCTGTTTCGCATCATTTTTTTGCATTTCGCATTCGCCTTCGCAATCATCATTGTTAAATGGTTCCAACACAATTCACGACGCAGGCAATCGGAATCATTAGCGTCTATCGTTTTTCGGGCGGCTTCTTTTTTCCGATCAGGATCTTTTGAACACTCGTATCCGTCGCCGTCTCTTCCTTCTTCTCTTCTTCAGTGTAATATTCAAGTGAAAAGTAAAGAATGGCGCCCGCAATCAAGGCCAGTGTCGGCCCGGACCAGAAGGGGCTGCCCCAAAGTTTGACATAATTGGCCGTCACCAGTATGGCACCCATAACGCCGGCAATACCGCGCTGCACATTGTTGGTGCACATGGCAAATGCGATGTACACGCACAAATATCCCTGAATCAGCAGCGTCAGGCCGAATCCGATATTGCGTGCAGGCAAAATAATCTGGACCAGAGGATGAAAAACCATGGCCAGGCTCATGCCCCAGAAAAGACTTGTCGCGCCACCCCAGTAAGATGGTTCCTGGTCTGGGGTGGAATGCTTGTAGCGGTTGACCACCAGGGCCTGGCCGCCGGTCCATTGAGGACCGCAAAGGGGCAGATAGGGCATCAAAAACCCCTGACTGAGGTTACGAATGGATGTAATGACATGGTTCCTCGGCACCTGGAAAACAATTTTTTCATCTTTCCGGTTGGTATCTGCATCTATAATCAGCGCTTCGAGAACCAGAATATCCCCAAACGCCAGTACATATGCGACCACTGCGAGAGAAAGAGCCGCGGCCCACATACCAAAGGAGGGCATTCCGATACTGATGGCGCTGAAACTACTGAACATCTCTCCAAAAGGCAGGGCGATGATAAACTGGTCAAAAACACCCTTGGGCAATGGAATTTCACCGGTAATCAAACCTACAATATAACCGATGACAAAACCCGGAGCGATCCCGAACCCGGCAACCCATGCGAACCACCCATAACGTGCCCGGTAAGCCAAAGCCCGCACGGAAAACAGGACGAAGAAGCTGAAAAAGGCCGACACCAGAAAGGCGACCGGCATCTGTGAAATGAATGGCTGGCCTGGGTCGAAGATGCGCATGAGGGAAGCGAAACCGGCACCCAGCAAAATGCCGGCTCGCATGGATATCGGAAATTTGGCGATCACCGTCTTAGCAATTCCCGTTAGCCCCATTACCAGGAAAATAATACCTACCAAGACTTGAAGGGCGATCAGCGCCTGTATTCGCTCCGGACCTTCCGCGTAGCCCGTCAGATAAGCTATATAAAGAGGTATGCCGGCCGTTATCCAGCCCGCAACTGAAGGATCGCCAAAAGAGGTGTGCAGCAGGTAAAGGAAGTTGTTGATAACAACCATTAAAACGGCAATTTCAATGGGGATACCCAGAACACTGGTCATGGCCGCTGTAATACCCAATGGCACACAGCTTAGAATCGCTCCTTGAATGAAATCCTGGTACTCGATCCGGTAGTGGATAAAGGGAAGCCTCAGTTTGAGAGCTCCAGCTGAAGAAGGTTGCTCGGCACCGAATTCTCTAGCCAACGCCATAATGATTTCTCCTTTGTCTGTGGGGTAGTCAGTTGTTGGAGCTTCTTCTATGCCGTCACTATCAGGATAGCCAAGTACAATTAAAGCCTTGCAGCAACCAAACTTTCCAGCACTTACAAAAATTATCGCAAGATATATCCCATGTTACGTATTGGGATTTCTGCGGACTCCTGTCCTGACAAATTACAGATGGGCTCAGGAAAATTTCTACAAATTTCCGTTTATGTGCTGGCAGGATAAACAAAATGTGAA
>JAGTVD010000225.1 GCA_018224505.1 Desulfatitalea sp.
TCATTTTTAGGCTCCTTTCTGTGGCAGATGGCCGTCACGTCACGGCCGAACAACCGGTAATGCGAAGATTTTACGCAGTGCGGTCGGCCGACCTGCCCTGCAACCAAATCTCAAGCCGCTGGACCTGGCGGCTGTGGTGTCGCCAAACGGCCGCCAAGCCGGCATCGGGCAACCGGTCCGGCGGCCCGGCACCGTGCGGAGCGTTGCCGTCCGGCAGGCGCAATTGGTACCGGCATGCGATCCGATCATAGAAATGAGCAAGCACCATGCCATAAGTCCTCCCTGCGAAGGTCCGGGCTATCTCCAAACTTTAAAACCCCGGCCGTTAAAGGGCCGCTGGCGATTCGGCCCTTCGGTATTACACTATTGCATCGCCCCGTCGGCGGTGATAACCATTGGGTGGTATGCGCATTTTTTTCGCACCCCAAGGAGTGCCGCAATGCAGTTCGTCAGCCACAAAAAACTCTACTTGTCGGCGGTCACCCTCATCGTGATCGTTTTGCTGCTGTTGGTGATGATTGCCGTTTCCACCTACCAGATGTTGAATCACCAGAAAGAGACGGCGCTGGGCTTCATTCACGGTCATGGCCTGACCTTGCTGCACGCCCTGGAAGCGGCGGCGATGACCGGTTTGCAGCCGCCTTGGCAGGATGCCGATGCTGTCGAACGGCTCATTCAGGAATTGGCCAAACGCGACAATGTCGCCGCGATCTACATCTACAACCCGCACGGCACCATCTCCCATGCATCGCTTTCCGGCCTCAAGGGCACCCGAACGCCTTGGCACCCGGCGATCTCCGATGACGATCCGGTTGCGGCGCGGCTGCATCGAACGGACCAGGGCGCGCAGCGGTATGAACTGGCCAAGCACTTTACACCTTCGATACCGATGCCGTCGGGTCAGACCCCACACATCGGGGCCGGCAACGACGGCAGACCGCCCCCAGGGCATCATGCCGATGACACGGTGGTATTGAGCATGAGCCTGGAGGCGATCGAAGCCGCGCACCGGCTGGACGTTCAGCATGCCCTGATCATGGGCGCCATATTGCTGGTATTGGGAACGGCCACCCTGTTCTTTACCTTCATCATTCAAAACTACCGCCTGGTGGCCAGGGCGCTGCACCAAAGCCGGGACGAGCTACGGCGGGTGGTCGCCAGCATGCCCAACGGCATGCTCAGCGTTGACGCACAGGGAAAGATCACCTCCATCAATGGCCCCGCAAGGGCGTTGCTCGGAATTCAGGGGACGGATCTCCGTCCGTGCGACCTGAGCACCATCATCGACTTTCCCGCCACAGGCATTGACCAGACCCTTGAGCACGGAACGCCTGTCAACGACAAGGAAATCCTATTGGAGCGGCCGGGCGGTTCGATCCCGCTGGCCATCAGCGCCGCGCCGATCATCGACCCGGACGCAAAGGCACCCAATGCCGGCGCGGTCCTCATCCTGCGCGACCTGACAGAAATCAAAGGGCTCCAGGAAAGGGTGCGCCATTCAGAAAGACTGGCTGGCATCGGCGCCCTGGCCGCCACCGTGGCCCATGAGGTACGCAACCCGCTGAGTTCCATCCGGGGATTCGCCCGTTTTCTGGCCCAGCTGCACCAGGACAGGCCCCAGGAACGGGAATATGCCGAGTTGATGGTCAAAGAGGTGGATCGCATCAACAAGGTGGTCACCAACTTGCTGACCTTCGCCCACCCGGTTGCGCCGGAGCCGGCACCGACCGATATGGCCGCCTTGTTGGCGCACGCGGTCCGCCTGGTTCAGGAAGATGCCGGGTTGCGCCAGGTTGCCATCAATGCAACGGTTGCGCACCAACTGGGGCCGGTTAACATTGACGGCAATCAATTCACCCAGGCGATACTCAACCTGATGCGCAATGCCCTGCAGGCGGTGGAAGCCGGCGGCACCATCCAGATCGAGGCACGCAGGACGGATGCAGTGCTGCTCGAAGTGACAGTGGAAGATGATGGCCCGGGCATCGCGCCCGGCGAAATGGGAAAAATTTTCGAGCCCTTTTACACCACACGGGAACAAGGCACCGGGCTGGGGCTGGCGATTGTGCAAACCATTGTGACGCAGCATGGCGGTGAACTCCGCATCGACAGCCCGCCCCCGGGAAAAGCCAGGGGCACCCTTGTGACCATCCAACTCCCCCGTTGAAGAAAGTAAAAGGGCGACCGGGTTTAAAAAGGAACCATGAAGGCATTCCAAAATCCTGATCGTCGACGATGACCTGACCCACTGCCGGATGCTCGAAGCCGTGCTCGGCGCCGAACAATACCGAACCGAACGCGCCCTGGACGGTCGCGAAGCCGTGTCGCGGGTGCAGGCGCACATTTACGACCTGATCCTGATGGACATCCGGATGACTCACTTGGACGGCATGACCGCCCTGGCGGAAATCAAGCAGCTCAATCCTCAAATCCCCATCGTCATGATGACCGCCTACTCCTCCATTGCAACGGCCGTCACGGCGATGAGGGAGGGCGCCTACGACTACCTGACAAAGCCGCTGGACACCGACGAATTGAAATTGCTGATCGCCAAGGCCCTGCGGCACAACCAACTGGAAAAAGAGAACCTGTTCCTCAAAGAGCAACTGGGCAGCCGCTTCGATTTCGCCAACATCATCGGCCGCAGCCGCGAGATGCAGAAACTCCTGGAAACCATTGCGCTGGTGGCCCCCACCGAGGCAACGGTCCTCATCCAGGGCGAGAGCGGCACCGGCAAAGAACTGATCGCCAACGCCATTCACCAGAACAGCCCGCGGCGGGATCATCCGCTGATCAAGGTCAACTGCGCGGCCCTGCCGGAAACCTTGCTGGAAAGCGAGCTGTTCGGCCATGAAAAGGGCGCCTTCACCGGTGCGACCGCTCCCCGGAGAGGACGTTTCCAACTGGCGCACCAGGGAACACTTTTCCTGGATGAAATCGGCGAAATGCCGCTCTCCCTGCAACCCAAGATCCTCAGGGTGCTCCAGGAGCGCATCTTCGAGCCCGTCGGCAGCGCCAAATCCATCCAGGTGGATACCCGCATCGTCACTGCCACCAACACGGACCTCCTTGCGGCCATCAAAGACAACCGATTCAGGGAGGATCTTTTCTACCGCATCAATGTGGTCAGTATCACCGCACCGCCGCTGCGGGAACGCAGCGAGGACATTCCGTTGCTGGCCGACCAATTCCTCAAGCACTACGCCGCGAAGAACCACCGGCCGGTCAAAGGTTTTACACCCAAGGCCATAGAAATGCTGATGCACCATCCCTGGCCGGGCAATGTCAGGGAGCTGGAAAATGTGGTGGAACGGGCGGTCATCATGGCCCGCGGACCGTCCCTGACAGTCAAGGAACTTCCCGATGGCTTCCGGGGGGCCGCAGTTTCGCCCGGGCAGACGGCAGCGGTCGCCCCGAAGGGCAGCGGCCGGTCGCTCAAAGAGGTGGAAAAGGAGATGATTCTGCGCACCCTTGCGGAAACCGAAGGCAACCGCACCCGATGTGCGCAAATTCTTGGCATCAGTCGGCGCACCCTGCAATTGAAACTCAAGGCGTACGGTGTCAATTGACACCCATGCCGACTCTACTTATTGTTGCCAATGTTGATTAAAGGGTTTAACCCCCTACGGCACATGGTCACGCACCAAAAAGGGCACGGCCATGTCTTTTTTGGTCTAAATGATGAGGAGCGCTTCGCATGAAGCCCTGGCTGATCATGGGCGCCATTGTCCTGATTCTTGCTGCTGTTCCTGTGGACCGCATGCACAGCTCCAACCCCTTGCCGGCCGACCAGCAACGGTTCAGCCACCAGGTGGTCATAGACCAGGCCCGGCACTTGGCCTCCGCCCCGTATGATCCCCCGTTATTGCCGGCAAGGACCCCGTTGACGCAACTGACCCATGATCAGTACCGCGACATTCATATCGACAGCGGGCAAGGCATATGGCGTAGGGAACAAGTGCCCTTTCGCGTCGAATTGCTCCCTGCGGGTTTTGTGTACACAACGCCGGTAACGGTCAACATCGTGGAAAACGGGGCCGTCCGCAATCTGTCCGCCACGGCCGGAATGTTCAACCTCGGCGAGCAGGTGCGGCACTTATCCTCCCAACCGTTGCCGATTTCAGGGTTCCGTGTCCGCTCACGCCTCAATGCGCCGGAAGTGTGGGACGAATTTCTGGTTTTCCAAGGCGCCAGCTATTTTCGTGCGGTGGGTCGGGGGGCACGTTTCGGGCTGTCCGCCCGCGCGTTGGCCATTCGAACTGCACATCCGGCCGGTGAAGCGTTTCCGGTATTCACGCATTTCTGGATCGAACGGCCGGCAGACAACGCTGTCGGCATCGTGATCCATGCATTGTTGGACAGCCCCTCGGCCACAGGCGCCTACCAGTTCAGGGTATTACCCGGCGCTGAAACGGTCATGGATGTGGCCTTGACGCTCTTTCCACGCGAACCCCTGGTCGACTTGGGTATTGCACCTCTCAACGCCATGTTCCAGTTCAACCGGTCCAACCGGGCCGGGATCGATGATTTTCGGAATGCTGTCCACGATGCAGAAGGCTTGCAGGTCATAACGGCATCGGGCGAACAGATCTGGCGTCCCCTGGCCAATCCGGCACGATTGCAGGTGTCGCGCTTCACCTCGGCGGCACCACGGGCCTTCGGCCTGGTGCAACGCACACGACAGTTCGAGGCGTTTCAGGATTTGGACGCCGAATATCATCTTCGCCCGAGCGCCTGGATCGAACCGCTGGGAGACTGGGGCGCCGGCTCGGTCGAGCTGATCGAGATCCCATCCGATAGTGAATCGAACGACAACATCATCGTCTTCTGGCGCCCTGAGGAGGCCATTGCCGCCGGTGAACCCTGGCAAGCGGCCTATCGGCTTCGATGGGCCCCCATTCCGCGCGTTACGCCGGCGATCGGGCGGGTCCTGGCAACACGAACCGGCGCGAACCCCGACGGCAATCAACGGGTGTTCGTGGTCGACTTCGATGCGGCAACCCCATCGGCCGACA
>JAGTVD010000226.1 GCA_018224505.1 Desulfatitalea sp.
ATAGATACCCGATTGCGCCAGCGAAGTGCGCAGGCTTTCGGGTACGTCGTTGATTTCGCCGAGCTGCTGGGCCAGAGGAGTCAACACGTCCCGGGCAAATGTCAGACAGCGCGATTTGAACTCTCGATCTTCTACGGAAAGCAGTGTGTCCATGGTCGTCTCCCACCTGAATCCGATCGGAGGGATATAGATCGCCTCCTTCGGGTGTATGGTTACTTCATTACAGCCTCGATCTCTTCCGCAACGGTGATGTCCGGCTTGCGAGCCTGGCGCAACACGGTTTTGGGTCGATTCCAGCAAACATTATTTCCGAATCGGTCATGTCACTTTACCGTTGTTAATTTTTTCGGCTTCCGCGGTTGAATGCAAAGCCGGTTTGGTGGAGGCACGGATCTCAAAAACCAGCAGGACTATCAACAACACCAGGCCTGCTGCTGTCACCTTTAGATCGGGCGCAAATACGAGAATGGAGCTGGCTAAAAAAAAGATGCGGACGATCCAGCCGACTCTGCGTCTGAAATAGCCTTGAGCGGCGATGGCCAGCGCGAAAATACCGATGGCCGCGATAATGAAGACGAAGATGATTTGCAGCAGGCTGCCGTGCAGGAGAAGTGCGGGGTTGTAGACGAAAAGGTAGGGCAGCGTGTAGAGCACGATGCCGAAGCGCACGGCCTCCAGACCGGTTTTCATCGGGGGGGAGCCAGCGATGGCCGCCGCCGTGAAGGCGGTAGTGCAAATGGGCGGGGTAATCAAAGACAGGGCGCAGAAGTAGAAAATAAACATATGGGCCGCAATGGGCGTAACGCCCATTTGGACAAGGACCGGCACTTCGAGGGCCGCTAGCACCAGATATGAGACCACCGGCGGAAGTCCCATCCCCAATATGATGGAAATCACCATGATCCAGAACAGCGTGAGAAAGAGGCTCTGGCCTGCCAGGTAGACGATGATCTCATTGAGCTTCATCCCCACGCCGGTCATGGTCAGGATGCCAAGGATGATGCCGGCCGCTGCGCAGGGTACGGTGATCCAGATCATCCGCACGGCGCCATCATAGAGAGCGTCGATAATTTTGGAAAAATTCAACGATCGGGTGAAGATGGAAATGATCCACAGCGACAATAAAGAATAGGCGCAGGCATACATGGCCGAGTAGCGCATGGCCATAAGCACCACCAGCATCACAACGGGGATCATGAATACAATCCCCTTTTTAAACGCCGGGATTAAGGCGGGAATATGTTGCTTCTCAATTCCCTTGAACCCTTTATACCCGGCATACAGATCGACCATCAGATAGAGCCCGAAGTAATGGAAGAACGCCGGCAGGGTGGCTGCCAGGGCCACATCCCAGTAGCTCATGCCGGCCATTTGGGCCATGATGAAGGCCACGGCCCCCATGATCGGCGGCGTTTTGAAGCCGCCGGAAGAGGCCACGGCTTCTATGGCGCCGGCCACGTAGCCCTCCATGCCGGCTTTTTTCATCATGGGGATGGTGACCGACCCGGTGGTGGCCACATTGGCCGCGGAACTGCCCGAAAGCATGCCCATGAAGCCGCTGGAAAAGATGGATGCCTTGGCCGGTCCCCCTCTGCGGCCCCCGGCCAAGGCAGTGGCTATATTTAGAAAGACGTCCGATGCGCCGCCCTTCTCGATAAAGGCGCCAAACACCACAAAGACGATGACCAGGGTGGCGCTGACGCCGATGGGAATGCCATAAATGCCTTCGGTCCCGGCGAAGACCTGCACGACGATACGCTCTATGCCGTAGCCCCTGTGGGCGAGAAAGCCTGGAAAGTAGGCGCCGAAATAGGCATACCCGACGAATATCAGGACAATCATGGAGAGGAATATTCCCACCGTGCGCCGGGTGAGTTCGAGGATGATGAGGATGGCGGCCACCCCCAGGAAAATTTCCGTGTTAGTGAGAAACGGAGAAACATACAGCGCCTGCCAGTTCAAGGCCAGGTAGAGATTGGCGGCCACGAACAAGCCCGCGAGTGCCATGTTGACGGACAAATCGATCTTCGGAAAACGCTGGGCAAACGGGTAGCGATGCATGAAAAGTGCAATGATGAAGACCATGGTCAGGTGAAACGTCCTTTGAATCATTGTCGGAAAGGTGCCGAAAAAAGCAGTGTACAGCGACACCACGGACAAGATCACCGCACATACCATCACGAAATGGTCGATCGCGTTTTTTTTCTGGCCTTCCATTTGCCCCCCTTGGGAAATCTGGCGGTTGCGTCAAGCGGACGTCATCGGGTCACGCCATGTTCCGCATAATACTTGGCGGCGCCGGGATGCACGGGTATGGGCATGCCGTCATACACCTTTTCAAGCTTGGTGTCCTTGAACACCGCCGATGCGCTAGTTATGAAACCCAGGTTCTCCATGATCGCCTTGGTGGCTCTGTACATGAAGTCGTCGTCCAGGTAGGCGCCGCAGCACATGGTGTAGGCCAGCATGGCATATTCCACCGGTTCATTCTGGCCACGGTAGGTATTGGCCGGGAGATAATCGAAATAGAGCGAGCCTTCTTTGGATTGGATTTCGGCCTTGGCCGATTCTTCGATGGGGATGAAGTTTAAACGGGTCGATTCGGCCATCCTGGTGTATCCAGGCACGCCGGCCCCCATAAAGTAAGAGCAGGCATCGATATGACCGTCGATCAATTTCTGGATGGCGTCGTCAAATTGAATCTGTTCCGAACGATAGTCCCTTCCGGGGATCAGGCCGTGAGCCGGAAAAATGATCTCGTCATTGTTGATCTGGGTCATGGAGCCAGGTGTGCTGGTGGCGATGGTCATCCCTTTGAGATCGGAAATCTTTTTGGCGCCGGTGGCGCTTCGGGCTACAATGGTGAAAATGCCCGGATAGGCGGCAAACCACCCCAGGACATCTTGCTTGGCCTCGAAGGGATCCATCCCGTTGTACCCCTTGCGCAGAAAGTCCGCGGTGGTCCATCCCAACTCCATTTCTCGCCGATGAATACGCATGATGTTTTCCCTGGAAGCGCCCGCTGTGGTCACCCCGGTGACTTGGTAGCCGGGCACGTTGTCGTTGATTATCTTGGACATGGCCACCGCAAGCGGGTACCAGGCGCCGGAAGCACTGGCGGAGCCGAAGGTATATTGCTTTGTCCGCTGAGCAAAGGCGCTGCCGGGAAGACAATGCAACAGCCCTGCAGCGGCGATACCGGTGGTGGTGGCCTTGAGAAATTGTCTCCTGCTGAAACCGTGGTTCCGGATGATTTCAATACGACCGTTGTTACCGTCTTTTTTCATGTCGAAACGCTCCTTTCCGATTGAAAACGCATGGGTTGAATGTGGTTGAGTGTTGCAGGCAATGCCGGAGTATCATGCGGTTTAGTCACCCCCTTAGGTTGTCGGGTCGACGCGCGGAACGG
>JAGTVD010000227.1 GCA_018224505.1 Desulfatitalea sp.
AATCTGGTATTCGATGTATGCGCATACCACAATTGTTGTGCATGAGGATGGCCGTTTGGAGGTTTATTCACCTTACAGAAGTGACGGTGGTCCCTGATATCCGGGAGGCAAGCGATGCCATAGGGCACCGAAATCTGACAGGAACCGGTCATATGCGGTTGTATTGACATTTGGTGGGCTTGCAATAGTTTTGGCAATTGGCAATGAGTTGGACACTCGATGCCTGCGTGGGTGTTCGTATGAGCGATCTCCCTCAAGCAGCGTTTCCCAGTAGCCCTCGGGGTCCGCCGCAAATGCCTGCATTGTGCTTTTACCTGCCGGCAGGAGTTCTGCCGCAACCTGCAATGGGAAGGGGGCGCCATGGCCGTTACACCCTCCTCGATGAATGAAGCAGCCCTTCTGGCCGATTTGATGGCGGGTACCGCTGCGCAAACCGGCGCTGCCTTTTTTCGTGCGCTGGTCAAGCATGTCAGTCGTGCATTGGGGACGCGTGGGGCTTGGGTGACGGAGTATCTTCAAGAGACCAAAAAGTTGCGGGCCCTGGCTTTCTGGTATGAAGATTCCTATATCGAAGACTATGAATATGCCATTGCCGGCACGCCCTGCGCCAGGGTCATCGAGAGCAGATCCCATGTGCATATCCCCGAAAATGTAGTTGATCTTTTTCCCGGCGATCCGGATTTGGGCCGGCTGGGCGCGGTGAGTTATATGGGATTTCCCCTGTTGGACCCTCAGAACAATGTTCTGGGAAATCTCGCTGTTCTGGACAGCCGACCGATGCCGGCCTCTTTTCGCAACATGGCCATATTCAAGATTTTCGCCGCACGGGTTACCGCCGAGCTGCTTCGCATGCGGGCAGAAGTCGAAAGGAGGGCGCATGAGGAGAAACTCAAGAGCCTTTTTCATGGTGTTATGGATGCCATCATCGAGTTGGACGGAAACCTGTCCATCACCCTCTTGAATCCGGCCGCCGAACGCTTGCTGGATATACCCTATGGGGAGGTTGTCGGCCAGCCTTTCACGGCCTGGATAGCTGCCAGGGATCGTAAAAGGTTCAGGCACTTGGCGGATCGGCTGATCCGGCACCCAGGAAAAAGACAAAGCGTGTGGGTGCCGGGCGGTCTGTTCGTTCATACGCCGACCCGGCAGGCAGTGGCCACCGAGGCCACCCTGACCCGGTTCGAAATCCGGGGGGATGGGTTCTTTGCCTTGATCCTGCGTGACATCAACGAGCGGCATGAATCCCAACAGCTGATCGAGGCGCTGCGCGGCGAGACCTCGTATCTGCGCGACGAGATCGAGGCGTTGTTCAACCTGGGTGAAATCATCGGCCGTTCGCCGGCTTTGCGGGAAACCATGCAATTGATTTCGGATGTGGCCCCGACCGATTCAACCGTGATCCTTTATGGTGAGACCGGTACGGGCAAGGAACTGCTGGCCCGGGCCGTTCATGCGGCCAGCCGGCGCAAGGATCGACCGATGATCACCCTCAACTGCGCCGCGATCCCCCCAACGCTGATTGAAAGCGAGTTTTTCGGTCACGAGATAGGGGCCTTCACCGGGGCGACAAGACACCGGGAAGGGCGTTTCGCTTTGGCCGATGGCGGCACGATCTTTCTGGACGAGGTGGGGGAGTTGAGCCTGGAGATGCAAGCCAAGTTGCTGCGCGTGCTTCAGGAAGGCGAATTTTCGCCCGTGGGTAGCTCCAGGAACCGGCGGGTGAACGTACGGGTCATCGCCGCCACCAACCGTGATCTTTCCCGCGCCGTGCAGGAAGCGCGCTTCAGGCCCGATTTGTATTTTAGGCTGAACGTATTTCCCATCACCGTGCCGCCCTTGCGTCGACGCGGCGGAGATATCGAACTGCTGGCCGTTCACCTGACAGAAAAAAGCGCCGGCCGCATGGGACGCGCCATTGACCCGCTGACGCCCGATCTGCTTGCGCGCCTCAAGGCGTACGATTGGCCCGGCAACGTGCGTGAACTGCAAAACGTCATCGAGCGGGGCGTGATCACGGCCCGTTATGGGCGTTTGAACCTGGATCACGCCTTGCCTTCCGCCGCCGCTTCCCGTGCTGCGGAGATGCCAGAACCGGCCCATTCGGAAACCGGTACCATCCGGACGATCCGAGAGATCAAGCAAATGGAGCGGGAAAATCTGATCTTGGCGCTGCAGACCGCTCAGTGGCGTATTGCCGGGAAAAAGGGTGCTGCCGACTTGCTGGGCGTGGCGCCATCCACCCTCCAATCCAAACTGAAGGCGCTGGGGATCAGACGACCCGATCCAAAACCCGAAAACGCCGATATGATGCACGCCCCCACGAATGTTCGGTGGCTGAGGTCACGAGATTTCGTGACCCGTGATATTCCGCGCCCTTGACAACTCCGCCTGCCTGATCCTAACAATCTGTTTTCAATTATAATACCTTTTTAAATCGATTTGGCACGCCTGCTGCTAATACTGTTTTCATGATCGCTTGAAGCAACGCATACACTCAACTCTCAAAGAAAATGGAGGCCTATCATGGAAACACAAGCTCAAACAATGGCGGATGCCAAAGTTTACAACGGTGTCAATGTGGATCAACTGTTCGGCACTATCGAGGCCGTCAAAGGTGCGCCGGTGATTGCTCATTTCAAGTTCCGTGCAAACAATAC
>JAGTVD010000228.1 GCA_018224505.1 Desulfatitalea sp.
ACCATACCAGCATAGCCACCACTCCAGAACATGGCCATCACCCTTTCTTTAAGACACCCCCTCCAAAATCCCGGGGGTATCTCCAATCCACATCCCAACGCACAGAAAAACACCTTGATCCCCAAATCACAATCGTATACAAGAACAGATTCGTACGCTGGCGGCCCAAGCGAAGCCCCATCCGCCGCCGGCATCCAATCGACCCGATGACTGGCCACAAGGGAGTGACAGATGGAGTTCTGGCGCGTGCCGTTGGACGCAAATGCGATTCAGGTTTCCCAAGGCGAGGTGCACATCATCGAGGATCGCTGCAAGGGGTGCGGATACTGTATCGAGTTCTGCCCCCGGGACATTCTGGTCTTCTCCACCCGCTTCAACAAAAAAGGGTACCACCCCCCCGAAGTCGTTCGGCCCGAAGGGTGTGTGAACTGCCATTACTGTGAAATCATCTGCCCGGAATTCGCCATCTTTTCGGTAGACGTCCCGCAACCGACCCACCCGTGAAAAAGCGCAGCGGCAGCATTGCACCTGTATTCATTATCAAAAACAGGTGCCCCATAATGACACATAACTCTTTAAACGATCTTCCTACGTGAGACACCCATGAAATCAGCCGTATTGACCGGAGAACACTACATGACCGGCGATGAAGCCTGCGCCGAGGGGGCCCTGGCGGCCGGATGCCGTTTTTTTGGAGGTTATCCCATCACCCCGGCCACCGAGATCGCCGAGCACATGTCCAAGCGGTTGCCCGAGGTAGGCGGCACATTCATCCAAATGGAGGACGAAATCGCCGCCATGGCCTCAATCCTGGGCGGTGCCTGGGCAGGCCAAAAGAGCATGACCGCCACCTCCGGACCGGGTTTCAGCTTGATGATGGAGAATATCGGCCTGGGGGTGTGCACCGAGACCCCTTGCGTGGTGGTCAACGTGCAGCGGGTGGGCCCTTCCACCGGTCTGCCCACCATGGGTGCCCAGGCCGACATGATGCAGGCGCGCTGGGGGTCCCACGGGGACTACCGCATCATCGCCCTGGCGCCCATGTCGGCCCAGGAGATTTTCTTCCAGACCATCACCGCTTTCAACCTCAGCGAACGTTACCGAACCCCGGTCTTCATCATGACCGACGAAATCGTCGGCCACATGAGCGAAAAGGTGATCATTCCGCCGGCGGACCGGATCATCACCGAATGGCGCCCCAAGCCCTCGGGCCGCAAAGACCGTTTCCTGCTTTACAAACCGGGCAAGAACGGTGTGGCCCCCATGCCGGCGGCCGGCGAGGGGTACAATGTACATGTGACCGGACTGACCCATGACGAGAAAGGGTACCCGGTGATGAGCGTGGAAGCGCAGGAGCAGATGATGGACCGCTTGTGCCGCAAAATCGACGACAACCTGGACGACATCATCATGACCGAGGCGCACCACCTCGACGACGCCGAGGTGGTCCTGGTCTCCTATGGCATCTCCGCCCGCACCAGCCTGGCGGCCATGCAGCAATCCCGGGCCATGGGCATGAAGGTCGGCTTTTTGCGCTTGATCACCGTCTGGCCCTTTGCCCAGCGGCAGATCGCGGCCCTGGCCGAACGGGTGAAGGCCCTGGTAACCGTGGAGATCAACCTGGGCCAGATGCACCTGGAGGTGACGCGTGCAGCGGCCGGCAAAACCCCCTGCCACCTGGTGGGGCATGCCGGCGGCACCATCATCTCCCCCGATCAGGTGATCGCCACAATTAAGGAGGTCTATTGATGCCCGCCACCGCACGCAACCTGACCCCAAAAAGCCCGGAACACCCCCTGGAGGATCTGATCCGCTCCGACCGCATTCCCCACATCTGGTGCCCGGGATGCGGCATCGGCACGGCATTCTCGGCCGCCCTGACCGCCATGAAAACCAGCGGCCTTGACCTGCAAAAAACATGCATGGTCTCGGGCATCGGCTGCTCCGGCCGGGCCGCCGGCTACGTCAAGCTCGATTCGTTTCACACCACCCATGGCCGGGCCATCCCCTTTGCCACCGGTTTGAAGTTGGGCAACCCGGCCCTGAATGTTGTGGTGTTCAGCGGCGACGGTGATCTGTTCGCCATAGGCGGAAACCATTTCATTCACGCCGCCCGACGCAACATGGACCTGACCGTGATCTGCCTCAACAATCTCAATTACGGCATGACCGGCGGTCAGGTAGCGGCCACCACGCCCTTCCATGCGCGCACCACCACCACGCCTTCGGGAAACCCCGATGCGCCCTTCAATCTGCCGTTGCTGGCCTGGGCATCGGGCGCCACCTATGTGGCCCGCTGGACCATCCTGCACACCCGGGAGCTCACCGAGTGCATCCAGAAAGCGATCCTGAAAAACGGCTTCTCTTTCATCGAAGTGCTCGGCCCCTGCCCGATCAATTATGGCCGGCGCAACAAGGAGAAGTCCCTGCAGACCCTGAAGATGTACCAGGAGCGCACCATCATCCGCAACAATCCGCAAATGGACGACCTGGATGTGGATTTCACCAAACAGGTGGTGCTAGGGGAGTTTGTGGACAAGGACCGACCGACGTGTATCGAGAACTATGACAAGACGTGCCGGATTCTGGAATAGGAAACAGTGCCAAGGAAGTTTCTCATAGAAATAAAGATATCCGTCTGATGCGGAGACAATTGGCTGCACGGCACGGAAGTGGGGTGAATGATATGTTGAAGCAGATTATGATTACCGGGTTCGGGGGTCAGGGGGTGGTGTTGGCCGGGCGGATTGTGGGCCAGGCGGCGGCCATCGGTGACAAACTGGAGAGCACCTTTGTGCAGTCCTACGGCCCCGAATCCCGCGGCGGGGCGTGCAGCGCCCAGGTGACCATCGCCGACGGGCCAATCTACTTTCCTTATATCAAGAACCCCGACATCCTGGTGTGCATGTCCCAGTCCGGTTATGACAAATACTATACGGAACTCAAACCGGACGGCGTGCTGATCCTCGAGCAGGACCTGGTCAAACCCACTGCTCCCCAGGACCATTTCGCCATCCCGTGCACCCGTTTTGCCGAGGAGCTGGGCAACAAGATGATGGCCAATATCATTATGATCGGCTTTGTGGCCGCCATCACCGAGGTTGTTTCCCTGGAATCGGCCCGGGATACCGTACTGGCATCGGTGCCCAAGGGCACCGAGCAGAAAAACCTCAAGGCGTTCGAACGGGGTTGGGACTACGCCCTTGCCACCCTTAAAGGACGCCGCAACAAGGCGGCCGGCCAAATAGGAGTGGTTGCATGACACAATCTAAAAACAGGCTGCACAGTGTATTGATCGCCGGCGCCACGCCGGCCGGAGTGGCGGCGGCCAACAAACTGGGCGAACTGGGGGTGCCCGTTACCCTGGTGGATACCGGAGCCGATCTGGATCACAAACTGAGTGCGGAAGAATATCGCCTGCCTTCGGGTGTCCCGTTCAACTTCGCCCACCGGCCCGGCCTGATCCGTATTCTGCGCAACAGCAACATCCACTGCGCCCTGCCGGCCGCCATTCGCTCCGCCCGACACAGCCAGCAGGGATTCCGTCTGCAATTGGAGATGACCGCCACCTATGTGGACCCGGAACGGTGCACACTCTGCGGCCAATGTGCGGCCACCTGTCCGCTGTGCGGCGACACCGACCATTCCCCCATCACCCTGAGCAGCCGCATGGCCCTGCCGGGTCGCGTCACCATCGACAAGCGCAACGAACCGCTGTGCCAGGCCAACTGCCCCCTGGGTGTCAATGTGCAGGGATACATGGCCCTGGCCCGGACCGGCCGCTATGCGGACGCCCTGGCACTGATCCGCACGGACAATGTACTGCCGGGGATCTGCGGCCGGATTTGCACGCACCCTTGTGAAGCGGCATGCCGGCGGGCGGACAAGGATGGCCCGCTGGCCATCCGGGACATCAAACGGTTCATCGCCGACCAGTGTGCCCGGCCGACCACCTCCGATGCTTCACCGGCACCACGCATTGCAGCCGCGGCGGCCCCCTTGCCGGACAGCATCGCGGTGGTGGGCGCGGGACCGGCCGGGCTCGCGGCGACGGCCGACCTGGTGCGCCAGGGCTTTGCCGTCACCCTTTATGAAAAGGAGCAGCACCCCGGCGGGCTGCTGCGCTATGGCGTCGGACCCCACCGGCTGCCCCGCACTATTCTGGATGCCGAAGTGGCGGCCGTAGCCGGCAGCGACCGGGTGGCCATCGTGACCGGCCATGCGGTGGCCATCCCCGAAGCCTTGGCGGCATTACGCCAATCCCACCGGGCGGTGCTCCTGGCCACCGGTTCATGGGCCGACCGGCCGTTGGGCGTCCCCGGCGAAACCCTCGCCGGTGTGGAGGGCTGCCTCGCCTTTCTCAATCGCTACTACCGGGGTGACACACAACCCCCGAGCGGACGCCTGGCGGTGATCGGCGATGGCAACGCCGCCTTCGATCTGGCCCGTGTGCTGCATCGCACCGGCGCCAGGGTCACCCTCCTGTCCTGGTTCGGGCGGGACGAAATTCCGGCCGATGTGGACGAAGTGCACGCCGCCCTGGAAGAAGGCATCGAGATCCGGGATCGCTGCCAGGTGGTGGGGTTCGATGGCACCCATGGCCGCATGCAGACCGTTCGCACGCGCGCCACCTGTCCGGGACCGAAGGACGCCCATGGTATCGCCTGGCCCGTCATAATCGAGAACAGCCCGGATACGCCGATGGCCTTCGACCACGTCTTCGTGGCCATCGGCCAGGCGGGTGCCTATGGTGACCCGCGCACCCAAGAAGGCTTGGCAGTCAACAGCCGGGGTCTGCTGGTCACCGACACTTCCGGCCGCACCGGCCTAGCAGGTGTCTATGTGGCCGGCGACGCCACCACCGGCGCCACCTCGGTGGTCCACGCCATGGCCGACGGCCGCAAGGCGGCGGCCCAGATGGCAGCGGACCTGAATGGCGCCCTGCAGCGCCGCACACCCTTGCCACCCGCACCGGTACGCCCGACCGACAGGGATTTCGACCCCATTGCGGCCGATCTGCCCTTCCAATCGCGTGCGGCCATGCCGGAACGGGCCATTGATCAGCGGCAACTCAATTTCGACGCGGTCACCCTCGGGCTCGATGCCTCCCAGGCCGCCAACGAAGCCGGCCGCTGCCTGCAATGCGGCGCGTGCGCCCAGTGTCTGGCCTGCGTGCCGGCCTGCGGAGCCAACAATGCCATCCGCCACCATGAACAGGCCCGAACCCTCACGGAAAACGCAGGGGTCCTGATCATCGCGGACCCCGATATGGCGCCCGGCATCAAGGGCGACGACGTGATCCGCGCCTACGGCCCGCCCAGCGCAAAAACCGATGTACATGCCATGATGGTACGCGGTTTTGCCGCCGCCGCCCGGGCCATGGTGCTTCTGCAGCGCAATGGCATGCGCATGAAGGGCCAAGGCCTGGCCTTTGTGCCGCCGGATCCCGGTATCAATCCGGAGATCCGCATCGGCGTATTCGCCTGCCGCTGCAACGACGCCCAGGGCTGGACGCCTGAAATGGACGATTTCGTGGGTCGCCTGACGGCCCAACCCGATATCGCCCATGCCGAAGTGCTGCCCTCGGCCTGCATTCCGGAAGGTATTCAGCGCATCACCGATACGGTACGCGACAAAGGGCTCACCCGCCTGGTAGTGGCCGCCTGCGTCTGCTGCCCGCTCAACTTTGTCTGCAGCGCCTGCACCGACCAGCGCAGCCGCCTCAAACGCGGCCTTTTCAATGGCACCGGCATCAGCCGCTCCATGGTGCAGACCTGCAATCTGCGCGGCGAAGCCCTGCGCCTGGTGGCAAACGATGCCCCGGCCGCCATGCAGTTGTTCGAGGGCATCATCACCCGCAGCATCGGTCGAGCCCGCAAACTGCTGCCCTTTCCCGCCCCGGCACGCGCCTACAACTTTACCACGGCGGTCATCGGTCAAACGGAAGCGGCCCAAAGCACCGCCCTCACCCTGGCCGAGGCCGGCTTCGATGTATTGCTGTTCGGCCCCTCGGATCAACTCCCGCCCGCCATGGGTCAACACCCCAACATTTACACATTCGAAGGCGCTGCCGTGCAGGCTGTCAGCGGCACCCTGGGCAATTTCCAGGTGCACACCCGATGCGGCGATGAACAACGCACCTTTTCCGTCGGCGGTGTGGTGCTGGGTGAAAAATCGCGCAAGATCGCCCTTTATCGACAGCATGAGCAACTGCCTGAAATGCGGGTGCAAGCCGGTTCCCAAAAAACCGGTGTCCCCGGCGTCCCTTTCATGTATCCGGGCACCACCTCCATCTCAGGGCTCTTTTTGGCGGATCCGCCCGGCATCCAAATCTCCAAACGCACCAAGGGCGAAGCCGCGGCCGTGCTGGCGGCAGCGGCCATGCCGCGGGGTCCCCGCCAGAACCGGGGCTTTTCCGTGGTGATCGCTGAGTCGTTATGCCGCGGGTGCGGACGCTGCCTCACCGCATGCCTCTATCAGGCGGTGAGCCTCAAGCTCCGGGTCGATGGCAACATTACGGCGGTGGTGGACGATGCCCTTTGCAAAGGATGCGGCAACTGCATCTCGGTCTGCCCGTCCAATGCCGCCGACAGTCCTTATCGTGACCAGGCCTATCTTGAACAGACCGTGGAAGAGCTGCTGATGGCCGGCAGCAGGAGTTAAAACATGTCAGAATCCTTTAAGATCATCCTGTTCCTGTGCAACTGGGGACCCCATGTGGCCTACCAGACCCTGCAAGATCGCAACGCCGACATCCCGCCTGAAATCAAAATGGTACGCATCCCGTGCAGCGGCCGCATCACCAAGGCATTGCTGTTCAAGCCCTTTGAAATGGGCGCCGACGGCGTTTTGCTGCTGGGCTGCAACGCCGGCGCCTGCCGTTACGGCACCGGTTCGGCGGCGGCCGAGGAGAACACGGCCGATACTTCCCGCATCATGGAGTTGATCGGCTTGGGCCAGGAGCGGCTGCAGTTGGGCACCTTTCTGCCCGACGAAGCCGACGCCTTGCTGGCTTTTCTGCAATCCTTCGCGGCCCGGATCCGGCAAATGGGTAAAAGCCCCATCACCCGCCCCGCCCTGCCGGCGGCCACGGGCGCCGCCGCAACAGCGTCCCCCGAGGCCATCGTGGCCGCCCACGATGTATACGCCTGCCAGGATTGCGGCAAATGCACCTCGGCCTGCTCCCTCGCCTTGGCCGGAAAGCCCTTTTCGCCCCGTTTCGTGGCCTCCGAAATCATCGCCGGACGGACCGATACAGCCGAAGTGCGCGCCGCGGTCAACAGCTGCCTCACCTGTGGCGTGTGCTACGAACGATGCCCATCGGCGATCAACTTCCCCGAATTCATCAAGG
The DNA here is from genome assembly GCA_018224505.1 of Desulfatitalea sp. Lineage (GTDB taxonomy): Bacteria > Desulfobacterota > Desulfobacteria > Desulfobacterales > Desulfosarcinaceae > Desulfatitalea. The sequence continues at coordinate 7,352 of JAGTVD010000228.1, forward strand.
AGATGCGGATTTACTACCATCACCGGGAGGTGGCCGGCACCCCCGCCCACGGCGGATTTTTCCAGAGCATGATGCGCGCCATGACCGCCGAACCCCTGGCACCGCAACGCTGGCGGCAACTGCCCGACACCATTCGCACGCGCCCGCAAAGCACGGTGCTCTTTTTCGGTGGCTGCGCCCCCTACTTCGACATCTTTTTCAATAAATTTCTGGGCGTGCGGACCCATCGTATTCTGGAAGACAGCCTGCGCCTGCTCAACTTTTTCGACGTGGAGCCGGCGCTCCTGGAAAACGAGCGCTGCTGCGGCCACGACCTGCTCTGGTCCGGTGATCGCGACAACTTCCTGCGCCTGGCGCAGCTCAATGCCCAAGCCATCGAAGCAAGCGGCGCCGAAGAGCTGATCACCGCCTGCCCCGAATGCTGCTACACCCTGGAGACCGAATACGCGCGCCACGGCGTGACGCTACCGGTGAAAGTCACCCATATGCACACCTTTCTGGAACGGGAGATCGGCAAGGGCGCCGTCGCCTTCAAACCTCTGGAAACCAAAACCACCTTCCAGGACGCCTGCCGCCAGAGCCGGTTCAGCGGCAAGGCCGCCCTGCCCAGAAAGCTACTCGCCCCCCTGGTCGCCGGTGATCCCAGGATCTTGGTGGATGCCGACGCACCCAGTATCTGCTGCGGCAACAGCGCCTGGACCGGCTGCGACGCCTACAGCAAAGCCATGCAGGTGCAGCGCCTGGAAAAGGCCCGTCAAAGCGGCAGCGAAACGATGATCACCGCCTGCCCCAAATGCCAGATTCACCTGCGCTGCGCGATGGAAGATTTGATTCGGGGGGACGCTCTGAAGATGGACCTTGTCGATTTGACGAGTGTGATTGCGAAGTCGATTTATTGGGAATAAGATTAAACATTTTTGCAAGGATCCGACATGACCAAACCCATTTCTATTCCAGCAAGCCAATCAGAAGACACACCTAAAATCGGCGTTTACGTCTGCCACTGCGGCTTGAACATCGCCCAGACCGTCGATTGCGACGGGGTTGCCGCGGCTATGGCCGAGATGCCCGATGTGGTGGTCTCCAAGGGAATCGGCTACGCATGCAGCGAACCGGGTCAGCGGGAAATCCGCGAAGACATCGCCACCCACGGACTTAACCGCGTGGTGGTGGGCTCCTGTTCACCCCGGCTGCACGAACCCACCTTCCGCCAGATGCTGGAGGCGGCCGGGCTCAACCCCTTCTTACTGGAAATGGCCAACCTGCGCGAGCAGTGCAGCTGGGTTCACATGAAGGAGCCCGCAGCCGCCACCGCCAAAGCCCACGATCTGGTTCAGATGGCCGTTGCCCGGGCGCGCCGACTCCAGCCCCTCGAAGCGCCCAGCATGCCCATGACCCAGCGCGCCCTGGTGATCGGCGGCGGCGTGGCCGGCATCCAGGCGGCCCTGGACATGGCCGACAACGGCTACGATGTGGTGATGGTGGAAAAACAGCCCTCCATCGGTGGCGTCATGGCCCAACTAGACAAGACATTTCCAACCATGGACTGCTCCATCTGAATCCTCGGTCCGAAGATGACGGATGCCGGTCGGCATCCCCGGATCACGATTCACACCTTGAGCGAAGTGGCGGACATTAAGGGCTACGTGGGTAGCTTCGAAGTCAAGATCGTCAAAAAGGCCCGTTACGTGGATGAAAAGGCGTGCACGGCCTGCGGCGAATGCGCCAAGGTTTGCCCGGTGGTGCGACCGGATGAGTTCAACATCGGACTCTCGTCGCGCCGCGCCATCTACTCCCCCTTTCCCCAGGCGGTGCCGTCGGCCTATGTGCTCAACCCCCAGGAGTGTTTGGGCAACAACCCCGTAGTATGCAGCAAGTGTCTGGAAGCGTGCGAGAAAAAGTGTATCGATTTTCACATGTCCGACCAGACCCTGGACGTACGGGTGGGCACCATCGTGGTGGCCACAGGCCTGGCCCCCCACGACCCGCGGCCCCTGGACGAATACGGCTACACGCGCTTTGAAAATGTGCTCACCAGCCTGGAATTCGAGCGTCTGGTCAACGCCGGCGGCCCCACCCAGGGGCAACTGGTGCGCCCCACCGACCGCCGGCACCCCCAATCGGTGGGGTTTATCCAGTGTGTGGGATCACGTTCGGCCCGCCGCGGCAAGGCCTACTGCTCCAACATCTGCTGCATGAACACCGTGAAAAGCACCCTGGTGCTCAAGGAGCACTACCCGGACATGGCCGTCAAGGTGTTCTACATCGACATCCGCGCCTTCGGCAAAGGGTTCGAGGATCTTTACACCCGCAGTCGGCGCCAGGGCGTGCACTACGTACGCGGCCTGCCCGGCCACGTGGAAGCGCTGCCCGACGGACGGCTGCGCGTGGCCGTGGAGAACACCGCCAGCGGCAGTCTGGAGTACTACGAACTGGACATGCTGGTACTGGCCACGGGCATCGAACCGGCCCCCAGCACCCAGAAGCTACAGGAGATGCTCGGCTTGCAGCTCTCCACCGACGGCTTCTTCCTCGAAGCCCATCCCAAACTGCAACCCGTGGACGCCGCCACCCGGGGCATCTTTTACGCCGGGTGCGCCGAGGGGCCCAAGGATATCCGCGAAAGCGTCACCCAGGCCTCGGCGGCTGCCGTGCGCGCCATTCGGTTGATGCAGGCCGATCGCATCAGCGGCGAAGCCATCACCTCGGAGATCGACCCCGCGCTGTGCAAGGCGTGCGGCAAGTGCGCCGAGGTGTGCCCCTACAACGCCATCACCGTGGACACCAAGAAGAAAACGCCGGCCCAGGTGGCCAAGGCGGCGTGCAGCGGCTGCGGTACCTGCGCCGCGGAATGCGCCTTCGGGGCCATCACAATGCACCACTTCACCGACGTCCAGATCGGCGACCAGATCGACACGCTTCTGGATCACGACCCGGCGCACAAAATCCTCACCTTCGCGTGCAACTGGTGCTCTTACGCCGGCGCCGACTATGCCGGTGTATCACGGCTACAGTACCCGCCCAACGTCCGTTTAATCCGTACCATGTGCTCGGGCCGTGTGGATGAAAAGTTCATCTGGCAGGGATTCCGGAACGGTGCGCCGGTGATCCTGGTCAGCGGCTGCCACATCGGCGACTGCCACTATATCGACGCCAATCACTGGACCGTCAAGCGGGTGGAGAAGGTGCACAAGAAGATGGAAAAGCGGGGCATCCGTCCCGAACGGCTGCAATTGGAATGGATCAGCGCCGCCGAGGGCGTCCGCTTCGCAGAGGTGATGGCCCGCATGGAACAGTTGCGCCGTTCGGTGACCCAACAGGAGATCGCCGACACCGTGGCCATCCTCAACAAGTAACCACGGCGGGCGGTGCCTTGTGTACCCCAAAGTTGCATAAATAAGAGCGGCATGGCGCCTTAAAGCCCAAAGCAGTTCTGGACAAACGCCAGCGCAATCGCTATCGTATTCCTGATCAACGACGGATGGATGACAAATACGAATCAGCGACCGGTGAAGGAGGATTCCCTCTAATGCCCCATGCCGCCCGCATCGCCCTCCTCCAGGAAGCCATCCAGGCCCGCGGTCTGGCCGGTGCCCTGCTCTTCTATTCCCGGGACATTCTCTATTACACCGGCACGGCCCAGCCCTCCTACCTGGTGGTACGGCCGGATGACTACATGCTTTTCATACGCCGGGGATTCGCCTTCGCCCAAGAGGACTGCGACCTGCCGCCCGACCGGCTCACCGTCGAAAACCACCTGGCCGTCATCGCCCGCCGCATGTTTCCCGACCAGCGCCAGCAGGGTCCGATCGGCACCGAACTGGACCTGCTGACCGTGGCCCACTACCGCCATTTTCAAAAGGCCCTGGACCCGCACCCCCTGGTGGACATTTCGGATGCGATCCTCGACCAGCGCACCATCAAGGATTCTGGAGAGATAGCGAATTTCCGCAAGGCCTGCACCGCCGTCCACGCCGGCCATCTGCGCATCCTGGAGCGTTTGCGGCCGGGCATGAGCGAACTGGCCCTGTCCGCTGAAATCGAATATGCCCAGCGCCTGGCCGGCCACGAGGGTGCCTTCTTCATGCGCCAGCCGGACTTCGTGATGAGCCGCGGTCCCCTGGCCTCGGGGCCCAACCTGCGCCGCACCAGCGGCACGATCTACACCATCACCGGCACCGGGTTGAGCAGTGCCGTACCGGCCGGCCCCTCCCGGCGGATCCTCCAATCCCGGGACCTGGTTGTCGTGGATATCCCCACCTGCGTGGAGGGCTACCATGCCGACCAGAGCCGCACCTACGCGGTCGGCCATGCGCCGCCGGGCGCCAAGGCGCTGTTCGCCCGGCTCAAGGAAATCGCCGACCATCTCATCGACCGCCTGGCACCGGGCATGAGCACGGGAGAAGCCTTCGCCCTTGCGGAACAACGCGCCGCCGCGCTGGGTCTTGCGGACGCATTCCTGGCCTTCGAATCCCAGCCCTCGGCCCACTTCATCGGCCACGGTGTGGGTCTGGAGGTCAACGAGCCGCCGCTGCTGGCGCGCAACGGCAAGGCCATTCTCGCGCCGCACATGGTCCTGGCCATCGAAATGCACCTCATGGAACCCGACGGACTGACCCTTAAACTGGAAGATACCGTCCACTTGACCGATAACGGGGTGGAAATCCTGACCGTGTCGCCCAGGGAACTGACGGTTGTCGATTAGAACAGGCCAATGTCACGATCCATAGTCGAATCCCCCATACGCACATGGGTTCTGCTGTTCCTGTGCGGCAGCCTGCTGCCGGCCTGCCTCTCCCCCCAAGCCGCCAACGGCAACTCCCCACTGGCCCTGGTGCCCGAAGTCCTGGCGGTGCTGCCCCACGACCCGTCGGCGTACACCCAGGGCTTGCTGTTTTATAACGGCCATCTCTACGAAAGCACCGGTTTATATGGCCGATCCGAACTTCGCCGCGTGGACCCCGCCAGCGGAGCGGTACTGGCGCGCGTGCCCCTGGCGCAGCGCTACTTCGGTGAAGGCCTTGCCCGGGTGGGCGACCAGCTCATTCAGTTGACCTGGGGCGAGCGGACCGCCCTGCGCTACGACCTGCACACCTTCGCCCTGCTGGACCGCCACACTTACGAGGGGGAAGGCTGGGGACTCTGCTTCGACGGCCGCCATCTCTACCGCAGCGACGGCGGCAGCACGCTGGTCCTGCACGACCCCGTAACCTTCGCGGTGGTCGGCACCCTGCCCGTCACGGACGCCAAGCGCCCGGTGAACCATCTCAATGAGCTGGCCTGCGTGGGTGAACAGATCTACGCCAATGTGTTTCTCACCGACCACATCGTGCGCATCGACAAACAGAGCGGCCGCGTCACCGCCCACATCGATGCCGGGCACCTGCTCCCGCCCCACGAACGCGCCCTCCTGCCCACCGACGCCGTGCTCAACGGCATCGCATTCGACCCGCTCGAAATGGTCTTCTACCTCACCGGCAAACGCTGGCCGAAGATGTTCAAAGTGCGTCTGCGGCAACCCTGATCGGTTTGACAATTACCGGTTTACAATCCACCCCATCATTGATAACCATACAGCATCAACCAACACAAACACCCAATAAACCCAA
>JAGTVD010000229.1 GCA_018224505.1 Desulfatitalea sp.
TCGGTGTCGAGCGCCAAGTGCATGGCCTGGCGGTAAAGGGGTTCCCGGACCGCCAGGGTGGTTTCTATCTCATCGTGCAGGGGGCCGCCGGTCAGGCTGGGTCGCATGGCATCGCTGCGTGTGTCGGCCCGCATCCGTCTGGCGATGGTTTCGGGGCGACAGCGCAGCCAGACCACCGTACCATCGACGCGCATGGCCGCCACATTGTCCGGGTCCAGCACCACCCCGCCGCCAGTGGCGATCACAAGACCCGCTCGCCTTGCAAGGCTCTCGATTTGCTTGCACTCCCGGGCGCGGAAGTCCGCCCATCCGTGCTGGGCGACCATTTCGCTGATGGTCTGGCCGCTGTCGGCCACGATGGCATCGTCGGTGTCCACGAACGGACGGTCGAGTCGCCGGGCCAGGGCCTGTCCGAGGGTGGTTTTACCGGTGCAGCGGTAGCCGATCAGATAAATGTTCATGTTGGATAGAGCTCCCGGAACACCTCCCAGAAGTTGGGAAACGATTTGCTCACACAGGTTTCACCGGTGATGATCACGCCGGGCACCTTGAGGCCGGCCACGGCAAAACTCATGGCGATCCGATGATCGTCATAGGTATGGATCTCGGCCCCTTTGGGGCGGCCGCCGTGCACCTGCAGATCGTCCGGACCGCAGTGCGTGTCAATGCCCATTTTGGCCAGCTCCTGGCAAACGGCTGCCAACCGGTCGCTCTCCTTGGCCCGCAGATGGGCCACGTTGCGGATAATGGTGGTGCCCCGGGCAAAAGCCGCCACCACCGCGAGAGTGGGCACCATGTCGGGCATGTTGCCCATGTCCACCGTGATGGCGGACAAATCGCCGCCGGTGACGGCCGTGCCGTCCGGTTCGTGATCCACACGGCACCCCATGCGGCCGAACACTCCGGCCAGCCCCACATCCCCCTGGCGGGACGCCGGCGTCACGCCCCGCACCTTGACCCGATTGCCGGTGACGGCCGCCGCTGCCCAGAAATAGCCCGCCTGGGAGCCGTCGGGTTCCACGGCATGGTCCCCGGCCTTGTAAACCTGTCCGCCGGGCACTTCGAAATGGGTGTAACCGTCCCGCAAAACGGCGACATCGAAAAGTCCCATGATATCCACGGTCATGTCGATGTAAGGCCGGGAGACCGGTCCCCGGGTCACGTCAATGGCCAGCCCTCCTGGCAAACAAGGTGCGGCCAGCAGCAATGCCGACAAGTACTGGCTGCTGGTACCGCAATCGATGGTGGTCAAACGTTTTTCAGGAGCGCCGCCGGGAATGATGATCGGTGGACAGCCGTCGCCATTGCGGGCACGGGCCGCCACTCCCAGTTGGATCAAGCTGTCGAGCAACGCCTGCATGGGACGTTCCTGCATGCGCGGGGTGCCGGTCAAGCAGTAATCCCCCTGGCCGAGGATCGCCACGCCGCTGAGCAACCGCATGGAAGTACCTGAATTGCCCAGATCGATGGGCGGCCCATAAGGGGCGAAACGACCATGGCCGCCGTGTACCACGATCGCCCCGCCCTCATCCCGGCATTGGATGCCCATGTCGCCCAAGGCCGCCAGGGTATGGCGGGTGTCGTCACTGCGCAGCGGATTGGTGATGCGGCAGGCGCCGTCGGACAAGGCCGCGGCGATGAGCAGGCGATGGGTATAACTCTTGGAACCCGGCACCTCGATGGTTACCGCCGGTTGGATCGACCGGCATGCAATCTCGATCATGAAGCCTCTCTTCTATTTCAAACCCGCCAGAACCGCCCGCCGCATGATATCGACAGGCGCAGTGCGCCCGGTCCACAACTCGATCTGCCGCGCGCCTTGGTACACGAACATGGCGACGCCGTCAATGGTGTCACACCCAGCAGCACGGGCGTCCCGGAGCAGCCGGGTTTCCAGCGGATTGTACACGATATCCATGACCACCATCCCGGGCCGCAGGCAGTTGGGTGGTACCGGCGTGCGCGCCGTCTCGGGGCGCATGCCCAATGAAGTGGTGTTGATCAAAATGTCGGCCTGGTGGTGGCGCAATTCATTCAGTGGATGGCAATCCACCCCCAAGGTGCGCGCCAGGTCGTCCCCCCGTCCGGCACTGCGATTGAACAGGGTAACCCGGGCACCCGCGTCCATCAATCCGAAGCCCACGGCCCGTGCGGCACCGCCGGCGCCCAAAAGCGCCACCTGTTGCCCCGCCGGGTCGATGGTCTCTTTTAACGCGGCTACGGCGCCAAAGCAATCGGTATTGAAGCCGATCAGCAGTCCGTCCCGGGGCACCACCGTATTGACCGCTCCGATGCGATGGGCCAGCGGGTCCAGTTCGTCCAGGGAATCAATGATGGCCACCTTGTGGGGAATGGTGATGCTCAACCCGCCGATACCAAGGGCGCGCATGCCCGCCAGGGCACCGGCCGGGTCCGTCACATGGAAAGCGAGATAGACGGCGCCGTAGCCCATGGCCTGCAAAGCGGCATTGTGCATGGCCGGACTGAGGCTATGGCCCACGGGCGCGCCAATCACCCCGAACAGACGGGTGCGGGTATCGATGGCGGGTACGGTTCCCTGGGGGCAAACGCCATGGGTGTTTTTCGTGGACATGGTCATCTCCCTGGCGGCGCGTGCAATCGACCGCGGCAAGATCCGCAAGACACGTTCAACGTGCTGTAACATTTATAAAAAATTATTATAGCTATCGGTTGTCGGTGGTGTTGTCAAGGGGTTTTTGCTTGCTGTGGCATAGGTAGGCACATGCCCGTCCACTCGAAAAGTGAACTATGATCACATCATATTGTCTATTCATTTTTTGGCGGCTTGACACTCTGTCGATGCTGAGTTAACTCATTACCCTTATTTGGAACCCCATATGGCGAAACACAAGGCGCCTTTGACAGGCCCTTTGCCGCCGGCTGATGGATTCCCTTTCACTCACCTTATCCACAAGGAGCACGCATGAAAGAGGTTGTTATCGTTTCCGCTTGCCGTACGGCCATTGGTGCCTTTGGAGGCACCCTGCGCGACACCCATGCCACCGACATCGCCCGCGTCACCATGGCTGAAGCCGTTAAGCGAGCCGGCATCGACCCGGCCACCATAGACGATGTGCGCTTCGGCAACTGCATGGAGCCCGCTGACGCGCTCAATGTCACCCGGGTGGCGGCGCTGATGGCGGGTATCCCGGAGAGTGTGACCGCGGCCACCATCAACCGGGTCTGTATTTCAGGCATGGAAGCGGCCATTTCCGGAATGGCCATGATCCAGGCCGACATGGCGGATATCATTCTGGCCGGCGGCGTGGAGCACATGTCGGGCGTGGCTTACCAGGTACCCAAGGCGCGCTGGGGATGCCGCCTTCAGGATCAGGTGTTCATGGATGCACTCATCCAGGCCCTGCACTGCGGCTCCCACATCATCCCCCACCCGGAAACCGGCCCGGTGGATGCCACCCAGGCCCCACTGAGCCAGTTTGTGGGTAAACCCTACATCATGGGTCACACCACCGAGTTTATCGCTCAGCATCTGGGCATCAGCCGCGAGGAGATGGACGAGGTGGCACTGCGCAGTCACAACAATGTCGAGCGGGCCACCCAGGAAGGTTATTTCAAGGAAGAGATCGTTCCCCTGGAGATTCCCCGCAGAAAAAAAGACCCCTTGATTTTCGACAAAGATGAACACTTCCGACCGGGCCTGACCATGGCAGACCTGCAAAAACTGCCCCCGGCCTTCATTCCCAAAACCGGCAAAGTCACTGCCGGCAACAGCAGCGGGATCAACGACGGGTCAGCGGCCATGGTGATCATGTCGGCCGAAAAAGCCAAAGCGTTGAATCTGCAACCTCTGGCGCGCATCAAGGCGGTGGGCCGCGGGGCGTGTCACCCATCGGTCATGGGACTCTCACCGGTCCCCGCGGTGCACCACCTGATGGACCGCAGCGGTTTGACGATCGCGGATTTCGAACTGGTGGAACTCAATGAAGCCTTTGCCGGCCAATACCTCGGCTGCGAACGGGAACTCGGGCTCAACCGGGAAATCACCAACATCAACGGTTCGGGCATCGGCCTCGGTCACCCGGTGGGCGCCACCGGGTGCCGCATCATGGTTACCCTGATCCACGCCCTGCGCCGCCATGGCAAAACCCTCGGCCTGGCCACCCTCTGCGGCGGCGGCGGCGTCTCGATGGCCTGCGCGCTCGAATTGGTGTGACCCCACGGCAGCGGCAAGGAGGATCGGATGATCGGTTAACCGGTTGGGGGGTTGGTCGGTTGGGCGGTTGGGCGGACGATCAAACGAATTAGGCGATCAACGAACCAAACAACCAAGCAACCGTATAACCGACTAACCGAACAACCGTACAACCGTATAACCGAACAACCGTACAACCGTACAACCGACTAACCGAACAACCGTACAACCGTACAACCGTACAACCGTGCAACCCACCGATAAGCGTAAAATAAAACCCGTTCCTGATCGGAACGGGTTTTTTTTACGCTTATCGGTGGGGCGAACCCTTAGTACATATCGTCCATGTCTTCGGGAGAGGGCATGGCGCCTTTTTTCTTCTTTGCCGGTTTTTCGGTAATCATGGCTTCGGTGGTGATCATGAGGCCGGCCACCGAAGCGGCGTTCTGCAGCGCAAAACGGACCACCTTGGTGGGGTCGATGACGCCGGCGGCAATCAGATTCTCGTACTGCTCGCTGGCGGCATTGAAGCCATAGTCGTCCTTGCCTTCCAGCACCTTGTTGAGCACCACCGAACCGTCCAGGCCGGCATTGGTGACGATCTGGCGCAGCGGTGCGGTCAGCGCCCGTTTGAGGATGCGCACGCCCGCTTTCTCCTCGCCCTTGGCATCGACTTTATCCAGTACCGGCAGGCTGCGCGCCAGAGCGACGCCGCCACCGGGGACAATCCCCTCTTCCACGGCGGCACGGGTGGCGTTCAAAGCGTCTTCGACCCTGGCCTTCTTCTCTTTCATCTCCGTCTCGGTGGCCGCACCGATGTTGATCACCGCCACGCCGCCGACCAGTTTTGCCAGGCGCTCCTGAAGCTTTTCGCGGTCATAATCGGAGGTCGTCTCCTCGATCTGGGCGCGAATCTGCTTCATCCGGCCTTCAATCGCCTGCCGCTTGCCGGCACCATCCACGATGGTGGTATTGTCCTTGTCGATCCGCGCAACCTTACAACTGCCCAGATCCTTGACCGTAATCGTCTCCAGCTTGACACCAAGCTCTTCCGAAATGACCTGACCGCCGGTGAGTATGGCCATGTCCTGTAAAATGGCTTTTCGTCGATCCCCGAAGCCCGGTGCTTTCACCGCCGCTACTTTCAGTGTGCCTCGCAGCTTGTTGATGATCAAGGTGGCCAGGGCTTCGCCATCGATATCCTCGGCCACGATCAGCAAGGGTTTGCCCATGCGCGCCACCTGCTCGAGCAACGGCACCATTTCCTGCATGTTCGATATTTTCTTCTCGCTGAGCAGAAGGTATGGCTCGTCCAGCACCGCCTGCATCTTCTCCGTATTGGTGACGAAATAGGGAGAAATATAGCCGCGGTCGAACTGCATGCCTTCCACCACGGTCAAGGTGGTCTCCATGCTCTTGGCCTCCTCGACCGTGATAACGCCCTCCTTGCCGACCTTTTCCATGGCATCGCTGATCAGTTGTCCGATCACGTCATCGTTGTTGGCCGATATGGCGCCCACCTGCTTAATTTCATTCTTGTCCTTGGTGGGTTTGGACATTTTTTTCAGTTCAGCCACCACCGCAGCGACGCCTTTGTCGATACCCCGCTTCAACGCCATCGGATTGGCACCGGCGGTGACCAGCTTTTGCCCCTCGCAGTAGATGGCCTGGGCCAAAATGGTGGCCGTGGTGGTTCCATCACCGGCCGTGTCGCTGGTTTTACTGGCCACTTCCTTGACCATGCGGGCACCCATGTTTTCAAATTTGCCCTCCAGCTCGATCTCCTTGGCCACGGTCACCCCA
>JAGTVD010000230.1 GCA_018224505.1 Desulfatitalea sp.
CGGCAGATGAAAACGCCGATGCGGGGGGCCTCGCCTCGGATATCGGTTTCCGGCGGCAGCGCCTTGGTCTGCGTGAGCGTCCAGCGCGCATCGACCAGGCCGCTGCCGGCGGCGCCGGCGGCGGCGGACGACTCCACCACCGAGGAGGGAATATCCATCGGAGCCTCGATGGCGCCGCAAACGTAGATTCCGGGCACCGAGGTCCGCACCGGATCGAATCCCGATGTCCGGGCAAATCCGTAGGTGTCGGCCTGGATGCCCAGCCGTTCGGTCAAGGCGCGCGCATCGGCGCTGACGCCCAATCCCACGGACAACACCACGATGTCGAAAGCCTCTTCGACCCTTTGGCCCGCCGTGTCCACATAGCGGATCAGCAGGTTGCCACTCTCCTTATCCGGCACCACGTTGGTAATGCGGGATTTGACGAAACGGATGCCGGATGCATCCCGGCCGCGGTTGTAGTAGCGCTCGAAATCCTTGCCATGGGTTCGGATGTCCATGTAAAAAACAGCCGTATCCAGCGGCTCATGGCTGTGTTCCTTGGCCAGCATGGCTTCTTTGATGGCATAGGTGCAGCAAACCGACGAGCAATACCCCCGGGCGCCGATGTGCACATCACGGGAGCCGATGCACTGCAGCCAGGCGATCTTTTTGGGCTCCTTGTTGTCCGACGGCCGCACGAGATGGCCGCCGTAGGGGCCCGAGGCGGACAGAATGCGCTCGAACTCCAGGCTGGTCACCACGTTCGGGGAACTCTGATAGCCGTACACATCGTGCAGCGCGGGGTCGTAAGTCTCGCAGCCGCTGGCCACCACCAGCGACCCCACGTTCAGGGTCAGCTCCTTTTCCGTGTCCTCGAATCGAATCGCCCCGGTGGGACACAGCTTTTCACATGCCCGGCACTTGCCCTTCTGCAAAAAGAGGCACTGGTCCTTGTCAATGGCGTACTTGAGGGGCACCGCCTGGGCATACCGCACATAGATGGCTTTACGCTTGCGCAAGCCCCCGTTGTAGGTATCGACCACCTTCTTGGGGCATTTTTCGGAACACAGGCCACACGCGATACACTTGTCCATGTCCACATAACGTGGATGCTGGGTGATCTGGACCTGAAAATTGCCCGCTTCTCCCGTGATCCCCTGGACTTCCGCCAGGGTCAACAACTCAATGTTTTGATGCCGGCCGACCTCGACCAGTTTGGGAGAGATAATTCAAAGCGCGCAGTCGTTGGTGGGAAACGTCTTGTCGAGCTGCGCCATGATTCCCCCGATGGAGGTCCCGCGCTCGACCAGATAGACGTAGTACCCTGAATTGGCTGCGTCCAGGGCGGCCTGCATCCCGGCAATCCCACCGCCGACGACCATTATGGAACCGATTTTCTCTGACATCATTTCACCTATTGTGCAATAAACGCATTGACGCCGCGTATCTCTTTTTCATTGCCGGACAGCCCCAGCGCCTCTTCGGACAACCCCATGGCCAATCCCAGCAACTGGGGATAAAGAATAGATGGCAGGTCGGCATCGGTCAGCCCTTCGGCCTCCATCCGCTTTTGGACGGTATCGAACTGAATCTGGCACCAGGGGCAGGCCACGCTCAGATAGTCCGCCCCGGCGGACCGGGCGTCGGCCAGCTTGCCGGCTGTCAGTTTCTTGGACAGAGCGTCGTTGACACCCATCAGCGGCGCGCCGCAGCATTCCAATTTCTGCGACCAGTCGACGCTCTTGGCCCCTGTCAGTGCCACCAGCTCATCCAAAACCCGCGGGGAGACCGGATCGTCGAACTGCATCACATCGCTGGGCCGCAACACATGACACCCGTAATGGGCGGCAATCTTCAGGTTCTTGAACGGGGTCTTGAGCTTGTCCTTGATAGCGGCCGCGCCGATATCCTTGTGCAGCAGGGAGAGCAGATGCTTGACCTGAGTTTTGCCTTCATAAGCAAGGCCGCGTTGGGCCAGAAAGCGGTCCGCCTGCGCCTTGAGCGCCGCATCGTTGGCCAGCAGGTGGGCCGCCTTTTTCAAAGAGCCGAAACAGCACTGGCAAAGGGTCAGCACATCCAACCCTTCCTGCTCGGCCAGGGCCAGATTCCTGGCGGCAAAGAGCGTGGCGGTCTGCATATCGATGTTGCGCAGCGGATAACCGCAGCAATTGAACCGCCGATTATCCACCAGCTCCACTCCCAGTTCCGCCAGAACGGCGCGGGCGGCCCGCTCGTAGTGCGGTACCCGGGCCGGAATGTTGCATCCGACAAAAAGCGCAAATTTCATCAGGTCACCCATGTTCCATTGGTGATTTAAAACCCGGCGGCTTCCCGCGCCGCCTGGTTTTTGAGTTCGTAGAGCACATCCGTGACTTTGACCCCCTGGGGGCAGTGCTCCTGGCATTGATAACAGGTCAGGCAGTCCCAGAGCATGGGCGATCCGAGGGCCAGATCCTTGAGGCCCAACCCCATCGAACGCATGATCTGATGGGGCAGCAACCCGACAGCTGCCTGGGGATTGTCATAGGCCTGGACCACCGGGCACACGGTGGTGCAATTTTCGCAGGCGAAGCAGTTGGCATAAGTAACCGTTTGAGCAGCGGCATCGTTGGCCTGGGCTTTGAATTCCTTGTCGATGGGCGTGACGGGGATCACCGCTTCGGTATCGGCCGCCAGGGGGAACTTGGCCGCCATGGCCGCCAGGGCTTCCTCCACCGGTCGCGCATACCCCTCGGCCGGGATGCGGTGGCGATTCAAGCCGCGGTAGAACGAAAACGGCGAGAGGGCATGCACGGTCAGCCCCTCCTCCGCCAGCAGGGGCTCGCGCACACTGAGCCACAGCTCCCGGAGGTTGATGCCCGCCGGGCACACCACCGTGCAACGGTCGCAGTTGGTGCACAGGTAGAACCCCTCGTGTACCGCACGCATCGACGCACGCGAAAGCGCCCGGCCGCGGGAGTAGGCTTTAAGGAAGACCAGCTTTTCCGCCGGCAGCACCAGGCGGTTGCCCTTGGCCTCGTAAGCGACCGAAACCGAACAACGCAGGTTGCAGGTGCCGCAGCGCGTGCAGGCGTCCAGCTCCAGGGCCTGTCGGGTGGCGATGTTGGCCGGATGCGAGCGCTGCGGGTCCA
>JAGTVD010000231.1 GCA_018224505.1 Desulfatitalea sp.
ATACATGAGTCCGATGCTCAGCAGCATCCAGCCGGCAATCAGGTAGTACACTTCAATGGATTTGCCAAAGCGGTACCCGGTGAGGGTCATCTGGACCATCCGGTTGCCCGAGATGCCTTGCTCGCCGCCGAAAAAGGAGGGTATCATCAACGAGCTGGCCGCGATCAATTCGCCGATACCCAGGGAGATCAGGGCAAAGGGCACGCCGGCCCGGGCGGTGGAGAGCCACCCGAACAAGAGCCCGAACGCCATTCCGCCCAGACCGCCGACAATGGGCAGCAGTTCAAGGGGCAGGGGCAGGGTGCCGGCGGAGATGCGGTTCAGGGCGTGCATGGCGATGAACCCGCCCAGACCGTAGTATGCCCCATGACCGAAGGAGAGCATGCCCCCCTGGCCCAGCAGCATGTTGTAGGAGAGAGCGAAGATGATGGCGATGCCCATCTGGCTCATCATCGACAGGGCAAAGCGGGAAGTGAACACCTGCGGCAGGATAAGTGGCAGAAGGCAGAAAAAAAACACCAGGGCGACCTGCAGCCCGTTGATTCTCAGATACCCCCCCAACCCACCGCGGTCCGTGCGTTGATTTTTGATCATGACTCACGTTTCCCCATCAGTCCTTTAGGACGGAAAATCAGTACCAGCACCATGAAGAGAAAAGGCAGAATCGGACCGGTGTGGGAAATCTGGATGCGCCAGAGATCCCGGAACATGCCCGCGGCGTCGGGTTGAAAACCGATCATGGCAAACAGGTCGCTGAACGAATATTGAATCCCGATGGCGAACGTCTGGAGGGCCGCCAGCAACAGGGCCGCCACAAAGGCCCCGGTGATCGATCCCATGCCCCCCACCACGATCACCACGAAGACAATGGGGCCCAACCGTGCCGCCATGGAGGGCTCGGTGATCAGATAGTTGCCGCCGATCACCCCCGCCAGCCCGGCCAGGGCCGATCCGCCGCCGAAAACCAGCATGAATACGGCCGGCACGTTGTGCCCCAGGGCGCTGACGCCGTCGGGGTGGGTGATGGCCGCCTGAATGATCAGCCCCAGCCGGGAACGCGTCAGCACCAGATAGAGAGCGATGAACATGCCTACCGCAATCACCAGCATGAAAATGCGGTATGCGGCCACATGGGTGCCGAACATACTGAACAAGGCGAAATCGAGCGACTGGGGCACACGATAATTGACCGGATTACGGCCCCAGACCAGGTTGACGGCCTCCTCGATGATGAATGCCAGGCCGACCGTGAACAGCAATTCCGCCACGTGACCGTATTGATGGACGGTTCGCAACCCGTACCGTTCCACCAGCATACCCAGCCCCCCCACCAGCAGCGGGGCGAGTACCAAAGCAGGCCAGAACCCGATGAATTGACTGATTTGAAAGGCGAAGTAGGCGCCGAGCATAAAAAAGCTGGCGTGGGCGAAATTGAGCACCCCCATCATGCTGAAAATCAGCGTCAGCCCGCTGCACAGCATGAACAGAAGCATGCCATAAAGCAGGCTGTTCAGAAGGGAGAAAACGATATATTCCAGCATGGCGATTTTCCTTCTTATGGCGTCCGCCCCAGGGGCCGCGGACGCAGCCCCGGCGGGCGGCCGGCATGCCTGCCGCCACCCCCGACCGTCGGGCGCTCACACATGAACGCCCGACGGCATTTGGGGGGAGGGCACATGGCAACCTTGCGCGATGGCACGGCGGCCCCGTTCAGCGCCGCTGAATACAGTTACCCTTATTTGGAAGGACGTACCATTTGACAGGAAGTCGGCATGGCAGAGCCTTGGGCCTCGATCTTCGCCTTTGTCTTCCAGCCGATGCCGGTATTATCGACACCGTATTTGACACCTTCGGTGCCGACTGGCGTGAACACCGAGATGTACAGCGGCTGGATCAACTGATGGTCCTCGGCCCGCATGGTGACGGTGCCATAGTAGGTCTCGTGGGTCATGCCCGCCAGGGCATGGGCGATGGCTTTGGCATCGGCGCTGCCGGCCTTGTCGATGGCCTTGGCCAGCATTTCCATGGTGGTGCGGATGCGGCCGTAATAGTAGGAGTTTTCCCCGTTGTTGGAGTATTTTTCATGGTACCCCAGGTAGAACTTTTCGTCCTCGGGCTGTTTCTCCTCAACGGACAAGCCGCTGTGCCATTCGGTGACCTGGTTGAGGATGCCGACACCGGCGTCGCCGATGGCCGCCGGCGCGCCCAACCCGCCGCCGTAGAAGGTGTAGTACTGCACCTTCAAACCGGCATCGCGGCTGGCCCGGACCAGCATGGACATGTCATTGCCCCAGTTGCCGGTGATCACGGTGTCCGCTCCGGACGCCCGGATCATGGCGATGTAAGGCGAAAAATCCTTCACCTGCCCCATGGCATGAAAGGTGTCGCCCACGATTTCGATATCCGGCCGCTTGGCCTTGAGCATCTCCTGGGAGGCCTTGCTCACCGAGTGGCCGAATACGTAGTCCATGTTGATGCAATAGACTTTTTTAACGTCGGGCTGCTGGGCAATGTAATCGGTGATGGCGGCAATCTTCATATCCACGTGGGCATCGAACCGGAAGTGCCAAAAACTGCACAACTCCTCGGTAAAGGCCGGCGTCACCGCCGCGTAGTTCAGGTAGATCACCAGGTTGTCCGGGTTGCGCTCATTGTGCTTGTTCACCGCTTCGATCAAGGCACCGGCCACCGAGGAACCGTTACCCTGGGTGATGATATTGATGCCCTGGTCCAGGGCATTTCTGAACTGGATGAGCGATTCCGCCGGGTTGGTCTTGTTGTCGAAGGCCACGACCTGGAGCTTCTTGCCCCCCAGCACGCCGCCCTTGGCATTGATCAGTTCGGTCATGTATTGAAAATGGCGGTACCCCATATCCCCCACATTGGCGAAGGCGCCTGAAAGCGGATCGATATAGGCGATTTTGATGGTATCCTGGGCCATGGCAGGCAGCGTGAACGTCGCGCACATGACAATAAGTGATAAAATGAGCAAACATTTCTTAACCATGAACGTTCCCTCCCCTTCTCTGGCAGTTGGAAAACCCGATAGGTTCAAACAAGTGAATGGCAGCGAGTCAATGGGTCATATTGACGTGTGTTCTTCCACCTCCTTTCATGACCGCCATCCCAAGCGCCTCGAACGATGCGAACACCCGGCACAGCGACCGACAAAACAGGAATTGAACGCTTCGGGCTGCAGAACACCTTGGCCTTGGCTGTAATCTGCGGAGGCGAGACAGGCGCGGTCTTATGTGAACAAAACATGGGGCAGCATATGTGGGAATGCCTTTCATGGTGGTGCCGAACCGTTCCGCGGAGCCTGCAAGGCTTCCTTCCAGTTGCAAATCATTCAGCGCTCGTGACAGCGGGATTGTAGATTGTAACGATCGAAAACGTTTCAATTCCACTTATGGATGAACGATATTCGATGCCAAAATGAATGTCAAGTATTTATTTAATACAGTTTTATACCAACTTTACAGTCGGTTGGGCCTTTTCGACAATCTCATAATATTATATGTTGACAATTTCCTGTATAATGCTATTCAATTATGCTTTCCAAGGCAAACTGCGCGCATAGAAGATCCTGCAGACCAAAACGGAATGCGATGTTGGATCGGAAACCCACCCAGTGCAGCCCGCTTAAACACGGGCAGACAGAAAACAGGGCGATGGAAACCAAGCAGCGTATTCTGGCCGCCGCATCCACTGTGATGACTGAAAAAGGCCTGAACGAATCGACCATTGCGGAGATCGCCGCCAAAGCCCAGGTGGCCGAATCCGTCATCTACCACTATTTTAAAAACAAAGAGGATCTGCTCTTTTCAATTACCGCCGGCCACCTGCAATCGGTATTGGACGCGTTATACAGCCAAATGGAGGGAATTTTCGAGCCCCAGAGCCAATTGAGCAAGATGATCTGGTTTCATTTAAATTACAATTTAACGCACAAAGACTACTCCTATTTGCTGCTCTATGAGTGCCGGTCCAATCTCAATTTCTACCACCACCCCGCTTATACACTTATCAAACAATACGCCATGGTGCTTTCCGAAATCATCGACAACGGCATCAAACAAGGCGTCTTTCAGAACACCCTGAACCGCCGTATCGTGAGGGATATCATTTTAGGCACCCTGGACTGGGAGACCATAAGACTTCTGATGCCGATCCAAGAACAAGAGCCGGTATTCGATGTCAAAGCACTCATGGGCATCATCATTGCCATGATTGGACCGATCGATCAGAACGAAGAAATAGTCGAGGATAAAGCCAAACGGATTCTTGTTGCCGCCGAAAAAGTCATTGCCGAGAAAGGCTACCACAAGGCCACCATCAGTGAAATTGCGCGCCAGTCCATGGTGGCCGAAGGAACGGTCTACGAATACTTTCAAAACAAAGAAGATTTATTGTTGTCGATTCCGCAAACCCGCTTCCTGGAGCAGATTGAAATGCTCGAAGAGATATTCGTCATCCGGGATCCGGTCAAAAAGCTGAGGCGGTTCATCCGCTACCACTTTTTTCTCTACACCAACAATCCCAATTTTCTGAGGGTTTTTCTACTCAACATCTGCCTGAACCCACGCTTTCATCAGTCGCCCTCTTTCGCCACCCACGAACAATACACCAGCGTTGTGGATCACATCCTCGATGAAGGCAAAGCCGAAGGTGTTTTTCGCGCCGATATCGACAACAAAATATTCAAAAGCATGTTTTTCGGCGGTTTCAGTCACATTGCGATGCGCTGGGAGATCCTGAAAAAAAATCAGCCCAGCATCGACAAGATGCATGAAGTGGATGAACTGGTGGATTTATACGTCAAGGCCGTTCAAAGCCCCCCTATTGCGCAATAACACCGGTGGTGCGACCGGTCTTGAGGTGGACCAGGCCCTCTTCGCAGAT
>JAGTVD010000232.1 GCA_018224505.1 Desulfatitalea sp.
ACTTGCCCGCCCTGTTAGGGATGATCTTGGCCACCCAGCAGCCCGACGGCGCCATTCCCTGGTGGCCGGGGCATAAAACCGACCCTTGGGATCATGTGGAGTCCGCCATGGGGCTGACCATCGGTGGTGCCCATGCGCAGGCACGCCTGGCCTATGAATGGCTTGCGGCCCGACAGCTGCCCGATGGCAGCTGGTACGCCGCTTATGTGGACAGCCAGCCCACCGACTGCACCCGTGAAACGAATCATGCCGCTTACATCGCCGTAGGCCTCTATCACTACTTTCTGGCCACCGGGGATTTGGCCTTTGTCCGGCGGCTCTGGCCCGTGGTCGAGCGTGCCCTGGCCTTTGTTCTGCACCACCAGGCCCCGTCGGGCGAGATCTATTGGGCTGTCAGCCCGCAGGGGCGCGTGGACCGCATGGCCCTGCTCACCGGATGCAGCTCCATTTTTCTGAGTCTCCGGTGCGCCCTGGCCCTGGCCCGGGTGCTGGACCGGCCGCAGCCCAAATGGCACTCGGCCCTGACCGACCTGCACAATTGTCTGATGCACAAGCCGCATCGGTTCAATACCACCAAGGCCCGTTTTTCCATGGATTGGTTCTACCCCATCCTGTGCGGCGCCATCACCGGTCCGGCGGCCCAATCGCGTATCGATCAATATTGGAAGAAGTTCATCATTCAGGACATGGGTGCCCGTTGTGTCTCGGACCGGCCCTGGGTGACCATCGCCGAAAGTTGCGAACTGGTCATCGCCCTGGCGGCCATGGGCAACCAGCAACAGGCCGCCATCCTGTTTCGCTGGATTTGCGATCACACCTTCGATGACGGCACTTTCTGGTGTGGTGTGACCGTGCCCGACAGGGTGGTGTGGCCCGAGGAGAAACACACGTGGACCAACGCCGTGGCACTGATGGCGGCCGATGCGCTCTTTCATCTGACCCCGGCCGGCGGCCTCTTTTCCCATGACCATTGGCAAAGGGTGGATATATAGCCGGCGTGCGCAAGGATCACCGCCCATATGTCATCAAAAAGGCGTGGCTCAAGTTCCAGAAATTTTATGCCCGCCACTTCCTCTCGCCCCAACTCGAGTCCCTGGGCAAAGGATTTGCCTTCCTGGGCCCCTGGCACGTGCAGCTGTTCGGCGGGCCCATTACTCTCGGTGATTATGCCACGGTGATTGCCACCGCGGACAAAAAGGTGCGTTTATCGGTCTGGCCGGAGACGCCGGGCAGCGGGGCCATAGAAATCGGTGATTACACCTTGATTTGCCCGGGGGTGCGCATCAGTGCCGCCGAGCGAATTGTCATCGAGGACAATTGCATGCTGGCCAGCGGGGTTTACATCACCGACAGCGACTGGCACGGCATCTACGACCGCGTCTCGATGGGGCGCGCGCAACCGGTCCACCTGGAAAAGAATGTGTGGGTGGGCGACAGCGCCATTGTTTGCAAAGGGGTTACCATCGGCGAGAACAGCATCATCGGCGCCGGCGCCATTGTGGTCGCCTCCATTCCGCCCAACTGTGTGGCCGTGGGCAATCCGGCCCGGGTGGTCAAGCAGCTCGATCCCAGCGAAACATTCACCACCCGCGCCCACTGGTACGCCGATCCTGCACGCCTGGCCCGGGAGTTCGTCCGCTGGGAGCAGGCGGTACTCAAAGGCAACACCTTCTTCGGCTGGTTGCGCCATAGCCTGTTTCCGCGCAGGGAAGATAACTGAAACGGTTCAATTGGCCGTGGCGTTTTTCTGCAAGGCACTGTATCCTGCAAAGACAATCCCCCCCAAGAGCGCAACCCCTGAACTGATGGCGAACAATCCCCGGGCGCCGATGTGATGATACAGCGCACCGCTTAAAAAGAAACCGGTCATCAGGCCCAAGCCGTAGGTGACGGCGTTGTTGGCCGCCTGGCCCAGGGTTTTGGCCGCCGGGGGCGCCAGGGCGTCGATGTAAAGAATGCTGGCCATGTGAAAAGCGCCGTAGGTGATTGCGTGGGTGGCCTGAAGCGCCAACAGGGCAGCGGCCGATTCCGCACCCGAAAGGCCGGCCCAGCGCAGGACGGCCACGGCAAAGGAGATGATCAGGACCGTTTCATAACGGAGGCGTTTAAACAATCGTTCGGAGAACAACATGGCAAAGATCTCTGCGGCCACGGCCACGGCCCAGCTGATGCCGATGAAAAAGCTGTCATAACCCAGGGTGGAAAGGTGGATGGAAAAAAAGGTGTAGTAGGCCCCATGGCTCAAAAGCATCAGGAAGGCGCAGAATAGAAAGAGCGTCACCCGGGGCGTGAGCAGCGCGCGCCACCGGGCGGAATCCTGGCGATCCCGGGGCGTGGAGCGGGGAAACCCGAGGGCGACCAGCGCCTGCACCCACGATCCGGCCAGTATCAGGCTGAGGATGATCTTGACCCCGTAGGCATCGATGGCGCGGCCGAGCGAGAGCACCACCACGATAAAGGCCACCGAACCCCAGGCGCGCATGCGACCGTAGCGTTTTTTGTCCCGGCCCAGCACCTCCATGGCAAATGCCTCCAGAAAGGCGATCAACGGGGCGAAGAACATGCCGTGGAAGATGGTGATCACCAGCATCCACCAATAGTTGGCGGTCAGCAGGAACAGTGCCCACAGTGCCGCGCTGAAAAAGTTGCACAGGATGTAGATGCCGCGGCGAGTTTGAAAGCGGTCGGCCAGCAGGCTCCAGAACAGGGAAAAGAGGATCAACACCACCGAGCGGGTCGCGGAAAGGGTGCCGATCTGCAAGCCGCTGAAACCCAACTCGTAGCAATAGAGATTGAAGAAGGGCAGGTGCATGCCCATGACACCGAAGTATAGAAAGTACTGGGACCCAAGGATGCCCCGATTCCTAGTGTTGGCAGTCATGCCGGCAACATAGGGAAAACCCGAAAAAAGCGCAATTTAAAAAATTGCGCTTTGCCGGTTGTTTCATGTTTTCGTCCGGGGCATCTTTGTCGCACCGGGTTGTGTCAGTCGATGGAGACCGAAATTTTTTTGGGCTTATCTTCCTCGGGATGGGGGATCAGGATGGTCAGCACGCCGTGCTTGAAGGTGGCCTTGATGGTTTCCGGTGCAATGGCGGTGTGCAGGGAGAAAGCGCGCTGGAAAGTGCCGCAGGTACGCTCCCGCCGGTAGAACCGATCTTCCCGGACGTCGCTCTTCGCCGCTCGCAGCCCATGCACGTTGAGGACGTTGTTTTTCACCTCGATGGTGACATCGTCCTTTTGGACCCCCGGCAGATCCATCTGTACGACAACACCGTCATCGCTTTCGAAGATGTCCACCAAGGGGCGCCAGGCACATGTGGACAGATCCTCACCCTCCATGGCGGACCGGGGGAAGGCATCTTCGAACAGGCGGTTGATCCGGCCTTGCAGCGTTGCGATGTATTTAAACGGGTCGCATTTGACCACCGACATGAGAGCACCTCCTGGAACTTACCGATAAGGGAATGAATCAAAGGCCG
>JAGTVD010000233.1 GCA_018224505.1 Desulfatitalea sp.
GGAACAGCCGGCGGATATGATCGCCATCGAAAAATCCGGCGCCTTCAATGGCCTGTATCACATTCTGGGCGGCGCCCTGGCGCCCATGGAAGGGGTGGGCCCGGATGACCTGCGCTTGCGTGAATTGATGACCCGGGTGCAGAACAAGGAGGTCGATGAGATCATCCTGGCCACCGGCACCAGCGTGGAAGGGGAGTCGACGGCGACCTACATTGCACAGCAGTTGGCCGCCAGCGGGGTGCGTGTCACGCGGATCGCCTCCGGTGTGCCGGTGGGGGGCGATCTGAAGTATGTGGACAAAAACACGCTCAAATGTGCCCTGGACGGACGCCATGCCATGTGACACCACAAGGGCTGATGCACTCTTTGACTGCACCCAGTGCGGCGAATGCTGCAAAGGGTACGGTGGCACCTATGTGACCGCGACCGACATCCATCGCATCGCCGAGTTTCTGCAACTGTCGGAAGATACGGTGCGACAGCGCTATTGCGTCTTTTCGGGCCGCAAACCGCTGCTGGTCCAGGCGGACAATGGCTATTGTGTTTTTTGGGAACGCATCTGCACCATTCATCCGGTCAAACCCCGGATGTGCCGGCAGTGGCCATTTATTCCCAGTGTGCTGGCCGACCCGGTCAATTGGCGGATCATGGCCAGCTGCTGCCCCGGCATTCGTCCGGATGTGGGCGAATCCGAATTGAAGGCCTGCGTGCGGCAGGCACTGGAGAGCGAACCATCCAGCATCACAACACAAGGTTAGGTCTGCGGCCATGATTGGCGTGTTCGATTCCGGTATCGGTGGGCTGACCGTGGTAAAAGCGTTGCGCGAACAACTGCCCCATCACGATATCGTCTACCTGGGAGACACGGCGCGCACCCCATACGGCAGCAAAAGCGCCGCAACCATCACCAGGTACTCCCTCAATAATACCGACTTTTTGCAACGCCAGGGCGCGCGGCTGATCGTCATTGCCTGCAACACCGCATCCAGTTATGCCTTCGCGGCGGTGCGCGACCATTTTGACGGGCCGGTTTTTGAAGTGATCGGGCCGGGCGCCCGTTTAGCGATGCAACGGTCGCGGCGGTTCCGCATCGGGGTGATCGGCACGCGGGCCACAGTGGCCAGCGGGGTGTATGAACAAACCATTAAAGTTTTGCAACCGGGTGCCCGGGTGTACGCCACCGCCTGTCCTTTGTTGGTGCCGTTGGTGGAAGAGGGTTGGGTACGCAAACCGGAAACAGCCATGATCGTGCGCAAATACCTGCACCCGCTGAAAATGAAGCAAATCGACACACTGATCCTGGGATGCACGCACTATCCGGTGTTACGCCAGGTCATCCAGCGCAAGATCGGCGCCCGGGTGGCGCTGGTGGATTCGGCGGAAGCCGTGGCCGGGCAGGTGTGCGCCTGTCTGGGCGCGGACGGAGCGATGGGGCACATGGGGGAGGGCAGGGGTGTGTTGAAGATATTCGTCACCGACACGGCAGAGCAGTTTCGTAAAACCGCCCAATTGATCCTGCATCAACCCGTCGATATCGATCAGGCCGATTTATAACGGGAAAAGTGGTGCATCGGCGGTTGGACGACCCTTTTTGCATGCATTGATTGTCAACCGCAATCAACCGTTCAGCGCCATGGCAATTCGCTCATCAGGCGCCAACTCCCTGCGCTCCAGGACATCGCGAATGGCGGTGAGACGCGCTTGCAAATCGGCGACGGTCATCTCCAGATTCTGAATGGTTTCCCCCGAAGTCTGCTCGGTGATCTCCATGGCCATGCGCAGGTCGGAAGCATTTTTAAGCAAATGCCGCCAATTCTGGATCTTCTCCAGGCGCATGATCAATTCGTCGAAATTGATCGGCTTCTGTAAGTAATCGGTGGCGCCTTTCTTCATTGCCACGATGGCGTTGGAAATGGTGCCGTGGGCGGTGATGAGAATGACCTCGGTTTTGAGGTGACTCCCCTTGACCGCTTCAAGCACGCCGATGCCGTCGATGCCGCCAGGCATCATCAGATCGGTTAATACCACATCGTAAAACTGATGACCGATTTTCTCCACGGCCACCACGCCGGTTTCCGCGGTATCCACATCGTAATCCGATTTGGTGAGCCGTTTCGTGAGCAGGGCCCGGGTGACCGGATCGTCGTCTACTACCAATATTTTCAGTGCTTGCATTGTGCTTTCCTCCCGGGGCGCGCCATGTTGCGCCCCCTTTACCGCAACTGGTAAAAAATCGATTTCAGGTGGCGTTTGGGAATAAACCGGGGGCACACACCGGTGAGAGATTCCGTGGAGCCAATGATCAGGTAGCCATCGGGGGTCAGGGTGTCGGCGATTTTATTAAAGAGTTTAACCCGATCCTCGAGCGTAAAGTATATGGCGACGTTGCGGCAAAAGATCAGGTCGAATTTGCCCAAACCATTGATGGATTCCATCAGGTTTATCTTCCGGAAAGTCGCCATGGAGCGAATCTCGTCTTTGATCTTCCAGTTGTCGCCGCTGGCGACGAAATAGCGTTGCAATCGGTCCCGCGGCAGGCCCCGTTCGATTTCGAATTTATTAAAAGCGCCATAACTCGCCTGCCTGATGGCGGCATCTGAAATGTCGGTGCCAAGCAGTTGTATGTTGTGTTGGGGGCTTGGGCCAAGCAGTTCGCGCAGCACAATGGCAATGCTGAACACCTCCTGTCCCGTGGAGCAAGCCGCGCTCCAAATTCGAATGGGCATCGCCAGGCTCCCGGACGCGGCGGTGGCGCGTTTGTCGATGATTTCGGGGATGATTTTGAATTTCAGCAGATCGAACGGATTGGCGTCCCGGAAAAAAAGGGTCTCATTGGTCGTAATGGCATCGATAATTTGCATATCAAGCCGTTTGGACCCATCCGCCTTGGCCTTATGGTAAAAAGCGCTGTATGAATCGCACTTTTCGTTCTCCAGCAGCTTGCCCAGCCGGGTTTCCAAAAGATATGCTTTGGAGGGCTCGATGTTGATGCCTGTCAACCCGTGGATGTATTTGGAGAGCAGTTGAATCTCGGCGGGGCTGATTTTCACCTGCTGACGTATCCCCGGCAACGGCTGGAAAACCGGACGGGGTGCCGACTCAGGCGTGGCACCCAGGGTGTTGCGGGCAAGGTTGCCGGACATGGTGTTGCTCATCGGATGCCGTCTTTCATCGTTGTAAGGTGTCCCTGCCGGCTGCCATTCATATGCCAACGCCTTGCCGGGTCTGCGTCGCGGCGGAGCGGTAGGCGACTGTTTTCAGAATCTCCGGGGCAATACTGTCCAGGGGCGCCACCACGTCCACCAGGCCGCTTTCGATGGGCTCTTTGGGCATACCGAAGACGACGCAGGTGGCCTCATTTTGGGCAATAACGAAGGCGCCATTGGCCTTCATCATCCCTAAACCAGCGGTGCCGTCGGAGCCCATACCCGTCATGATGACGCCGGTGGCGCGGCCCACATAGTGGTCGGCCACGGAGCGGAACAGGTAGTCCACCGATGGCTTGCAGTTGTTCACCGGCGGATCATCGGTGAGTTTTACCACGCGTTGTTTGCCGTCGGCGCCGGCCACGATCCTCATCTGCTTGCCGCCGGGGGCGATCAGGGCCACGTTGGGTCGCAATGCTTCGCCGTTTTCCGCTTCCCGGACTTCAATGGCGCACTTGTTGTTGAGACTGTTGGCCAGCGATTTGGTAAACAGGGGCGGCATGTGCTGCACGATCACGATGGGCACCCCGATGTCACCGGGCAGTTGGGGCAGCATCCGGGCCAGGGCATTGGGGCCCCCTGTGGAGATGCCGATGGCGATGATGGCCGACACACTGCCGCGTCCCACAGCGGGTGTGATCGTTCGGCGCATGGTTTGGGGGCGTTGGGCAACGGTTTGGACGGATTGGGCAAGGGGGCGCAGCCGGTCCCGGATATGGCGGCTGCGCGCAAAGGCCCGTATGATCGGGGCCAGCGTGCCCTGGATGGCTTCCCGGTTCTGGGCCATGGTGCCCGCCTGGGGTTTGGGAATAAAATCAAAAGCCCCCAAATCCAGCGCGCGCATGGTCATGGCGCCGCCTTCCTGGGTCAACGTGCTGAGCATGATGGCGCCCACCCGGGGCGCCTCTGTGATCAGCTGCTGCAATACCTCAAGCCCGTTCATCTCGGGCATCTCGATATCCAGGGTCAGCAGGTCGGGTTGCAACGTTTTGATTTTGTACATTGCGGCCTTGCCATTGTGCGCCGTGCCCACCACCTCTACATCGGGCAGTTCCGACAGCACATCGCTGACAATTTTACGGTAGACCACCGTATCGTCCACCACCAGCACCTTGAGTGGCTTAGGGGTATGGTTCATGGCAAGTATCCGATCTTTCATCCGGTTGTTCGTTCTTCCGATCGCACGGTTAATTTTCTTCCGCCAGCACGCGATCGGCATCCAGAATGCCGATCAGGCGATCCTCCATCTTGAAGACCCCTTTGAAGAAGACACCTTGAACGCCGCCGATGTTGGCCGGGGGGCGTTCGACCTTCTGCCAGTCGGCTTGCACCACATCCCCGATGCGTGAAACCAGCAGCCCGATGTACTCGTTGTCCGAGTTGACAATGATGTTTCGGGACGATTCATCCACCCCCACTGAAGTGAGCCCCAGCTTTTTGCCCAGGTCGATGATGGTGACGATCTGACCCCGAAGATTCAAGATACCCATCACGTAGTCGGGCGCCTGGGGCACACTGGTCATTTCCATGATTTTGTTGATCTCCTGGACCTTCAGGATATCCATGCCGCACAGGGCGTCGCCCACATAAAAAGTGGCCAATTCCACCGTGCCAATGGCGCTCGGTGTTTCCATACCTGCTTTCATCGGATCGGTCCTTTCCATTCGTAATCGAATGCATCGGATGACACGGCATCACCCCTCTGCAATCGACAGCATACCTGCTCTTAACACTTGCCAATACCTTCTATTGCATTCACGCGGCTGCCTGCAGAAAACCGTGAATACTGCGGATCAGCCGTTCACGATCCAACTTGATCTGGTAATCGTCGATGCCGACCGCTTTGCCCTTGGCGATATCTTCCTCCCCGGCCAAAGTGGTCAGGGCAATCACCGGCAAGTGCGCGTAAAGGGGGCTCTCTTTAATTTTGCGGGTCAGGGTGAACCCGTCCATGTTGGGCATTTCGATATCGGTCACCACCAGGGAAATGTTTTTTTTGTTTTTGTGCAGCAGGTCCCAGGCGATTTGGCCGTCTTCGGCCTCGATCACCTCAAATCCCTCTTTCTCCATGGAGCCCTTGACCTGGCTGCGGAAAAAGCTGGAGTCTTCGGCGAACAGAATCGTGGTGGCTTTTTCCGGGTCCTGTTTTGACTTTTCGGCTGTGACGAACCACTGGGGGTTGAGCTGATGCACGATTTCGTAGATATCCACCAGCAGCGTCGTTTGATTGTTGATAATCGTCGAACCCATGATCCCCGGTTGACGCAATGTCGTGCCATCGATGTTCAAATTGGTTTCCACTGCATCCACGGGGCCGATGGCCAGCAGGCCGAGTTCGCGCTCGCCCACCATCGAGACAATCACCAACAGGTTTTCCGTTTCCGCCATCGGGCCCACCGATGCCACCTGGTCAATGCTGAACAGCGGGAGACTGCCGCCGCGATACTTCATGACGCGCTGACCGCCGACCCGCTCGATGTCGGTACGTTTGATCTTTTCGATGCGCTCCACCAGGCTCAGCGGTGCGGCAAACTGTTCGTTATCAGCGGCCCGGAAGAGCAGCAGACTCTGTTTGTCACGGGCCGCACGCTGGGCTTCGGCCTCGGCCTGGGCCACTTCCGCGGCCCGCGCGGTGGACTCAACGGTGGTCAACCCGCCCATCTTGGCCAGGTTGGACACATCCAGAATCAAGGCCACGCGGCCATCACCCATGATGGTGGCTCCGGCGTAGCCTTTGCATTTTTTAAGGTCACGGCCCAGGGGCTTGACCACGATCTCTTCCGAATCCAGCAGGTGATCGACCACCAGGCCATATTTCATGGCGCCGGTGGAGACCACCACGATGTTCAGGGCGCCGGCCGCATGATAACGGCGGTCCTTGCCCTGACGGGCGTTGGCGGTTGAGGTGTTTTCGTCGGCTGCCGACGCTGCCGTCGGGTCCTGCGCCAGCTCTTCCGGCGTGACTGGGGCGCTTTTCCTGGATCGGCGATCGGCCAGCGCTGCACGCCGGTCGTGTTTTGCTTCGCCGGTGGACGGGTCGGTGTAGACGGACGGCACGCCGATGATATCGGCCAAACGAATCAACGGTAGCAAATTGCCGCGCAGTCGCACCACATTGGCGTTGCCCACCCGCTCGATGCGTCGGCTGACCTGGTTGGCCGGGATGCGCAACAGCTCTTCCAGATTCACCTGGGGAATGGCATACCGCTCGCCGCCGGTGATAACGATCTGACAGGGGATGATGGCCAGGGTCAAAGGCAGCTTGATACGGATCGTCGTGCCCTTGCCCGTTTCCGAATCGATATCGATTATGCCGCCCAGCTGGTCGAGATTGGTCTTGACCACATCCATCCCCACACCGCGGCCGGACACATCGGTGATGGTTTCAGCGGTGGAAAAGCCGGGCAGGAAGATCAGGTTGGTCTTTTCCCGGGCAGACATCACCTTGGCCTGCTCTTCGCTGATCAGGCCCTTTTCCACTGCCTTGGCGGCAATGACCCGGCCGTCGAGGCCTTTGCCATTGTCCGCGATTTCGATGTTGACCTGACCTGCCTCGTGATAGGCGCGCAGAAAAACCTGCCCTACCGGGTTTTTGCCGGCCCGTTTGCGCACGTCCGGCGTTTCGATTCCATGATCCACGGCATTGCGCACCAGGTGGGTGAGCGGATCCCCGATGGCTTCGATAATGGTTTTGTCCAGCTCCACATCCTGACCTTCCAGGGAGAGCTCCACCTGTTTGCCCAGGGTGCGCGACAAGTCTCTGACCACCCGGGGGAACTTGTTGAACACATTGCCGATGGACTGCATGCGGGTCAGCATGATGGCTTCCTGCAGTTCCGATGTGATCAAATCGATGCGCTGGCCGGCCACTTCAGAGCCCCGCGAGTCCGTCGAGGCCATGGATTGCAGCAACTGGTTGCGGCTCAACACCAGCTCACCGGCAAGGGTCATCAGCTGGTCCAGCAGACTGACGTGCACCCGAAGGCTGGTCTCGTGCTCGAACTTGGCCGATTTTTTTTCACTGCCGCCATTGGTGTTTGCCCCTTCGGCGTTGGGGCTGCCCGGTGAGGCGGCGATGGCGGGTACGTCATCTTCATTCATCATGGGGGGCTCATGCATTTCAGGATTCAACGCGATTTCCGACGCCTCTTCAACAGGCGCGTCGGCGGTGACAGTAGAAGTGGTTTGTTCATCCATGGCATTGGCATCGTCCTGGCGGTTTTCCGGAAGGCTGTTCGTGGCGGTTTGACCGTCGAGAGCGTATAACTGCCAATCGGGTCGCAGCTCCAGAATGTTGCTCTCCTCGATTTCAAAGAGAACGTTGATGTCGCTGGGTTTAAGAATGGTGGCGAACAGAAACACCATGACCGGTGTTTCCGGCACCCAATCGTCATCCAGATCCGCTGCGGTCCGCAACGCGTGATCGGCGCCGAGGATGGTCCCCGTCTGTTCCATATCTTCGATCAGGCCACGGCATGTTTTTCTCCTGGCGTGCAGGTGGCGGTCGACCGCGATACGGACCAGATAGACGGTTTTTCCTTGTTCGAACTGGGGGGCAACGTTTTCCGTGTCGGCGGACAATGCGCCCTGGCCATCGGGAAATGCCAGCGGGATTGCATCGCCGGCAGGCGTGTTCGATGGGGTAATTGTGGACCCGGGCGCCAGGGCCATTTTTTTGGGTTTATCCGCTTTCTTTTTATCTGCTTTGGTGGCTTTGGCAGCCGATTTTTTTTTCGGAACCGCAGGTGCCGGGCTCCCCGCAGCGCCCTGACCGGCTTCGAGCACGGCTTGCAAGGCCTGGACCTCCTTGCTGATATCCACGTCGTTGCTGTTGAGGATGTCACCCATCAGGGATTTAAGGGCGTCGGCACCGGTCAACAACACATTGACGATGTCCGGGTTTGGAACCATTTCCCGAGTCCGGATCTTGCCAAGGATATTTTCCATTTCATGGGTCAGATTCTTGATATTGGTCAGTCCCATGAAGCCTGCGCCCCCTTTGATGGAGTGCGCGGCGCGATAGACCTTGTTGACCCGCCCCTCGTCGATGTTGGCGCCATCCGCCTCGATCGCCAACAGATCGCTTTCGATATCTGCAAGATGTTCCAGGGATTCTTCCAGATACATCTGCAAGGTTTCGTCGTCTTGAATGGTCATGGCGGTAACTCCTTTGAGTCGCGTGTTGTCGGTCTACCCGTCGATTAATGCGCGTTTTTCCGCGCGCGGAATGGGTCGGCATGGATGTCGGTGCCGTCGCCGGCATCACTCCTAACCTTCTCTATCCGCGTAAATTCCAAAAACTTTAGTGTCTTTTATAAAGTGTCATTTATAAAAGGTGCGGTCGATTAAAACCAAAACCCCGCACTTGTGGTTAAAAGGCCATCTTCGCTTCCGCCAGGGAATGTTGTGTGGCGATGGTGCTGGTTTCTTTGAATCCTTTCAGAGATGCCGCCTGGCCCTCGGTGGCGACCAACCGGAGGGTCAATTTGGCGCGAACACACAGATTCACCACCGCCAACAGGGCCTGCACGGCCGTCATGCTCAGATTGG
Organism: Desulfatitalea sp.; assembly: GCA_018224505.1. GTDB lineage: Bacteria > Desulfobacterota > Desulfobacteria > Desulfobacterales > Desulfosarcinaceae > Desulfatitalea. Next base: position 8,757 of record JAGTVD010000233.1, read on the forward strand.
CCACCCCGCTCAGGTCGATCACCAACTTGCGGGTGCCGCCGGCGGTCATCTGACGGACCTTGGCCTTGACCTGCTCCACCAATGCCTCGCCCACATTGCGGGTGATTTTGGTCGGCAGCGCCAGGATGACCAGATCCCCGTCCACGGAGAACAGGGCGTCGTGGGTCTCTTCGTCCGCTCCGGCCGACGCATCGATGCGCTGTTTGAGCTCCGGGAGAATAAGCTGCACCCGTTCGATCAGCTGTTCGCCCTTGAAGGGTTTGACCATGTAATCCTTAACCCCCATTTTGACGATGTTCATGACATTGTCCCGGCCCGATTCCGCTGTGAGCATGATCACCGAAGTGTTTTTGAGGGTGTCGTCCGCCATCAGTTTGCCGAGCATTTCGATGCCGGTCATCACCGGCATGGTAATATCGAGGATGATCAGGTCGGGGTGTACCTTTGCCGCCAGGAGTAGGCCGTCCCGTCCGTTTTCCGCCTCGAACAGCTCGCAATCGTAGGATTTAAAAGCGTTTTTGACGATAGTGCGGATGGTTCGGCTATCGTCCACCGTCAGAATTTTATACGCCATGGGCGCTGTCTCCCCATCTTTGGAGTTGGGCGCCCTGCAAAAAATACCACTGGCCTGTTGCGAGGGGCAGCCGTCACAGATCCATTATCGGCGAAACAAAAGCAGACTTTAGACCATTCGTACACCCCATCCGGAGAAGGACAAGCGTCTGTCAGCGCCTGATGTCCCAACCTCCGGGTGTTGAATTTCAAGACCTCGACGTATATGATTACATACAGTTGATCGATAGATCGTACCTACAGTTTTTCCCAACAACCAAAGGAGGATGGCATGAAACACCAGGATGGCGGATGGAGTCCTTATGTCGCAGGGGGGTTGAGCGGTTTGGTGGGCGTCTTTTCGGTCTGGTTTGCCGGTCAGTATTTCGGCGCGTCCACCTCCTTCGTACGCACGGCCGGCCTGATAGAACAGTTGTTCGGTCCGGAGCGCGTGGCTCGGATGGACTATTTCATCAATGTGGTGCCGCGAATCGATTGGCAATGGATGTTTGTGGTGGGCATTTTCCTGGGATCGATGATCTCGGCCCTCACCTCCGGCTCATTCAAGCTCCAGGCGGTCCCCGATATGTGGGCCGCCCGGTTCGGCGCTCAAAGCACGGGCCGGCGTGCCATGGTCGCCTTCGCGGGCGGCGTGGTGGCCATGTTCGGTGCCCGCATGGCCGACGGCTGACCCAGCGGCCACGGGTTGAGCGGTTCGCTCCAACTAGCTGTCAGCGGTTTTATCGCCTTGGTTTGTTTCTTCGTCGGTGGCATGATCGTCGCCCGCATGGTCTACGGGGGAGGTGAACGATGAAGATGCTCATTTACGGATTGATCACCGGTCTGTTGTTTGGCTTCTTATTGCAAAAAGGGCGGGTGCTGCGTTATGACAAACAGCTCGGCGCCCTGCGGCTGCTGGACATGACCATCGTCAAGTTCATGCTCTCCAGTGTGATCGTCGGCATGGTGGGGATCTACCTGCTGCACGACCTGGGAATGGTCAAACTGTCCATCAAAGCCACCATACTGGGCCCGGTCATCATCGGCGCCCTGATTTTCGGTTTCGGGTGGGGACTGCTGGGCTACTGCCCCGGCACCTCCATGGGCGCCGTGGGCGAAGGGCGCTGGGACGCCGTGTGGGGCATCATCGGGATGATCGTGGGCGCGGCTTTGTTCGCCGAAGCCTATCCGGCGCTTAAAGCCACGGTCTACAATTGGGGTGACCTGGGTCGGATCACCGTGCCCGGCGTTCTGGGGGTGAACCACTGGTTCATTATCCCCCTGTTCATTGTCGGAGCGGTGTTGCTGTTCCGGTGGTTCGAGAAAAAAGGATTGTAGGGGACGAACGCAATTGCGAATGCCATCAGGAGATCCGCATTCAGGCGTGCCCTTTGAATTGCCGCATGACCCACAAATAGGAAAAAAAACAGATGAAAGAAAAAAAGAAGAAGATCTTCCCATCGGCCTCGGAGGATGCCCGATCCGCCGAACTGAGCGTGAAAACCCCCCAGACCCTGTCGCCGGCCTATCGTCTGGCCTTCAACGATATCGATTTCATGCTCAGGGAAGAGCTTCGACCGGTGCGCCTGCAACTGGAACTACTCAAGCCCGAACTGATGCTTAACGAACGTGGAATCGAGGGCACCATCGGTGTTTACGGAAGCGCCCGTATCCCCGAACCCGGGGTGGCACGCCGGCAACTGGCCGATGCCGAAGCGGCCGCGGCCGCGGATCCCAATGATACGGTCCTGGCCAAATCATTGCGGGTGGCGCGGCGGCGTTTGGAAACATCCCGTTATTACGACGAGGCCCGCAAGTTTGCGGGCCTCGTCTCCCAGGCCAATAAGGCCTCCGATGAATTCAACTGCGTGGTGGCGACCGGCGGTGGTCCCGGCATCATGGAGGCCGCCAACCGCGGCGCCCACGAAGCCGGCATGCCGAGCATCGGTCTCAATATCGTTCTGCCTTTCGAGCAGAAGCCCAATGACTACATCACCCCCGAGTTGTGCTTCAATTTTCACTACTTCGCCATTCGTAAAATGCATTTTCTGATGCGGGCAAAGGCGCTCGTGGTTTTTCCCGGCGGCTTCGGCACCCTCGACGAGCTGTTTGAAACCCTGACGCTCATCCAGACCCACAAGGTCAAGCCCTTCCCGGTGTTGATTTTCGGCAAACAGTTCTGGGATCGGGTGATCCATTTCGAGGCGTTGGTCGAGGAGGGCACGATTTCCCCGGAGGATCTTGAGCTGTTTCATTATGTGGAGACAGCCGAAGAGGCCTGGGAATTGATATCCACAGCCCTGGGGAATAACCATCATTGATCGTAGAGTAGCCGCATATACGCCTGCGCGCTTTGGGACCAAGGAAATCGGGCGGCGGCTGCACTCTCGCGCATGGTCTGCCAACGCTCCGGCGCATCGGCGATGATGGCCATGGCCCGGGAGAATGTTTCCGCCATGTGATCCACCTGGTCC
>JAGTVD010000234.1 GCA_018224505.1 Desulfatitalea sp.
GCCCACAACGGTGTTTTGGATGAAGGGGTCAATTTCATTCAGAAACCTTTTTCTTTGAATGACTTGGGAATCAAGGTCCGTATGGTTCTGGATGAAAATTAAGTGTTGCGGACGCGTTTTTGAACAAGAATCTGCTGTTTTTCAGGGCGGGGACGAAGTTGAGGCGGCGGGTTAATGGGTGCGGGGTGCGCCACCTATGCCACCCCCATCACCACCTCAAACCATATTGGTGATCTCCACCATCTGGTGCGTTCGCCCTTATGGGTCATTTGGCTTGAATCAGGTCTTGTTGTTACGGTATTTGCTTCAAAAACCGGCCGCTATCATTAATCATCACCAAAACACAACTATTCAGCGAAAGTTTTCAAAATAAGTAAAAACAGACTTAACAAGGTTTTTCACAAAAAAACGAAAACTTGGAACGCTTGGCGCAAATTTAGACCTCGTTACAGGGTTATAAGCGAACACTCATAAGGAGAAAATCATGCGGCTGAATCAGGAAGAAGTGGTCTTGTGTGATGTCTTGGTCATTGGCGGGGGCGGTGCAGGTATCCGAGCGGCCATCGCCGCTAAAGCAACCGGTGCCCGCGTAATGATGGCATCAAAATACAGAATCGGACAATCGAGCAACACAAATATATCCAAGGGTATCATCGCTTGCTCGGGACTGGGACAATCCGAGGATAATTCCGAAGTTCATGCGACGGATATGATGTCGGGGGGTCGCTTTTTGAACGATGCCCCTAAGGTGGCTGAAATTACTCGGCGAGCGGTGTCTGAGATCAGCTTTTTGCAGAAATGTGGCGTTGCCTTTGGCATGGATGGTCAAAAATTCCGGTTGATGCATACATCCGGTCATCGGTTTCCACGACACATATATGGTGAAAACTGGAAAGGGAGTGACATTGTCGTTCCTTTGAAGCGTTACGCAAAAGAAATGGGCGTTATCTTTATGGAACATATTTTTATAACTCGCATCCTGACATCGGATAAGGGGGTGGCGGGCGCATGCGGTGTAACGCCGGCCGGAGACCTTATCCCGTTTCAAGCCACAGCGGTAGTTCTGGCGACCGGGGGGTATGCACATGTTTTTCGAAATACCAATAACGCACCAGGCATTACCGGAGATGGTCAAGCCCTTTGCTATGATCTGGGGGTGCCATTGCAGGACATGGAATTTGTGCAGTTTTATCCCACCGCCCGCGGTAAAAATGGAACCAAATTGCTACTAAACGAAAAGCTGCTGGTGCAACCTGGTGTGATGTTAAAAAATCAGCATGGTGAGGATATTTTAAAAAAACATGGCATTACAGATTTCATGAGCCTAACTCGAGATCATCTGGCACAGCTAATGATGCGGGAGTCCCAGGAAGGGACTGTTTACTTTGATATAGAGGCACTTTCCAATGAAAAGGCAATCCCGTTGACCCCATTGCTGCCTGCACCATGGTGGAAGGGGCGAAAAATTTTCCCTGTCGTGCCAACCGCCCATTTTTGCATGGGCGGTGTTAAAACAGATGCTTTGGGCCAAACTTCATTGCAAGGGCTTTTCGCAGTCGGCGAGGTGTCGGCAGGCGCCCATGGCGCCAACCGGTTGGGAGGGAATGCGCTGGCGGAAATCTTTACGATGGGGGCTGTAGCAGGCGCAGCCGCCGGAACGGACGCCCTTGCAGCCAGGCCATCGAGAATGATCGGTCCGATGGCAAAAGACGAAAAGCTCAGACTGGAGGAAACTTGCTCTTCGACTGGATTGCCCCCCGCCCACGCGATGCGGGAATTGAAGGAGCTGATGTGGACAAATGCCGGTATTATCCGTTGCCCAGAGGGACTGAATTATGCTTCTGCCCTGCTCCGCCACCCCTGCCCTGAAATACGCATAACATCCTCACCTGAATTGATCCACTACCTGGAATATTTGAACATGCGCGTTGTATCAAAAATGGTCTGCATGGCCGCACTCAAGCGGACCGAAAGCCGAGGGTCGCATTACCGAATCGATTTCCCAGGGGAAGACAACGAGCAATGGTTAAAGAACATCGTAGTTCAAAAGGAGTCTTCCGGCATGGTATGCCATACTGTCCCAGTGCAAAATGCCTGATTAGGCGTACTGTTCGAGGACCGGCTGGGAGTGTAGCGCTTCACACAGCACTATCGCCCCCAGCCGGAATCATCTCCTGATGTGCTCCAACCATCAGATCATGTCTGTGGAAGCATGCACCGTATCAACGTAGTTATGCGATTGCCCTTTTTGCCACCTGCTGCCATCACAGCGCCTCCATCTCCAGCTGATGATCTATTTGGATGGCGGTAATAACGCTCTGGGCGGCGGGGCAGTGGGGCAAATAGACCTCGAATGCCTTTTGGGCGGCCGCCTGTTTGTCTTCCGTCAGCTTCAAGGTGTAGTGGACGTTGATGCGGGTGATTTTCAGAACGCCGTTGACATCTTCGATGTCTCCGGTCACATCCGCGCGAAAGCGCTCCTGGGGGGTGGGGATCTTCTGGTTCGCCAGCACGGTGGCGAAGGTGCCCATCATTCACCCGCCGACGGCACCGACCACATGATCCAGCGTGGCGGCGTGCTCCTCTTCCGGTTCAATGCGATAGAAGCCTTTGATACCGCCATGAACACCGTAATAGACGGGCTGGTCGAATCCCTTGATGATCGCTTTGCGGGTGGGCCCCCTTTCCCTTGTGATGAGAATTTCCGATCGATGAACAAGTTCACCCATGGCGTCCCCCTTTCTGTGATAAATAAAATAATGGCATCGCAATTTCCAATGGAACATAAAACAGAATTTGCCGGATGCATCCGCTGATGGCGAACGGCAGTGCCTTTTGGCGTCCAACGCAAACAATGGGTCGATCGATCCCCAGCCGGTTTTACGGCGCGAAAAACCGGCCCACAACATCGGCCAGGGTGACGAACTCGGCCACGGTGAGGGTTTCGGCGCGGCGGCGGGGATCGATGCGGGCGGCTTCCAGGACCTGCAGGGCGCTGTCGCTGTCCAGGGAGAGCAGCCCGCCGGCGAGGGCGTTGCGCAGGGTTTTGCGGCGCTGACCGAAGGCGGCCTGGACCACGCGGGCCAGCAGCGTTTCGTCACCGACCACGGGGTCGATGGTGGTTTTGAAATCGATGGTCAGCACCACCGAGGCCACCTTGGGTTTGGGGAAGAACATTTCCGGCCGGACGGTGCGCAGGGGACGCAGGTCGGCGCAATATTGCAGCATCACCGAGAGGCGGCCGTAGGTCCGGTTGCCCGGACCGGCGCAGAGGCGGTCGGCGAGTTCCTTTTGAAACATCAGGACGGCTCGGCGGACGGCGTGACGCTCCTGGATCAGTTTGACCAGAATCTGGGAGGAAATATTGTAGGGCAAATTGCCGATCACGGTCAGGGGCTGGCCCACCTCGGCGGCCAGCTGCGGCAGGTCCAGGGTGAAGATGTTCTGCTCGCGGACCTCCACCTGATCGAGGCCGTTGACCATCAATTCGGCGCGCAGCAGGGGGGCCAGGTGACTGTCTTTTTCCACGGCGATAGTGCGGCGGGCCTGGCGGGCGGCAGCGATGGTCAGGGCGCCGAGGCCGGCGCCGATTTCCAGCACCACTTCGTCGTTGCCGATGCCGGCCAGGGCCACGATCTGGGCGGCCAGGGAGGGCTCGGTGAGAAAATTCTGGCCCAGCTCCTTGCGGGCGAGCAGGTTCCAGGCGTTGAGCAGGGTGCGCGGCGATGTCATGTCGTTGGACTGCCTTTTGCTTGACTTTTCGGGGACAATTCATTAGCTAACAGCTTATATGCCTGATAGTTATCAAAATATCAATGGCAAGCACCGACAAAGGAGTCAAGCATGGCCAAGAAAAAGGGCAAATCGGTCAGTTTCGATGCGATGGTCAAGTTTTTCATGAACGCCTACAGCATCCCCACCAAGCGGGATGTGGAGCGCATTCTGGAGCGCCTGGACCGGGTTGAGCGGGCCATCGTGGCTTTGAGCGCCAGTCGCAGCCGGCGCAATACCGAGACCAAAGCCGCCGAACGGCAGATTACCGCCACCGCCGCCGATCGGGTGTTGGAAGTGATCGGACGCTATCCGGAGGGGGTAGGTCTGGTCGAGATCCAGCTGCAGACCGGGCACCCGGACAAAAAATTGCGCAACATCCTGTTCAGATTACACAAAATGAACAAAATCAAACGGTTGCGCCGCGGCGTGTATGTGCAGGCGTGATTTTCCCGCCGGGTGTTTTCCTTGAATCTTTTGACAAACAACAGAAAGCAGGCCCATGTCCCCATTAACAGACAGCAATCCTCCCGATCTGGCCGTGGGCCAGGAAATCCACGGGTATCGTGTCACGCGCATCACACCTTTGCAGGAGATCGAGGCGACCCTCTACCTGCTTGACCACATGGCCACCGGCGCCCGCCACCTGCACATCGGCATCGGTGACCCGGAAAACGCCTTCGGCGTCACGTTCAAGACCGTGCCCACCGATTCCACAGGGGTGGCCCACATCCTGGAGCATACCGTGCTGTGCGGGTCGGAAAAGTATCCGGTGCGCGATCCGTTCTTCTCCATGCTTAAAAGAAGTTTGAGCACCTTCATGAATGCCTTCACGGCCTCCGATTGGACCATGTACCCCTTTGCCACCCAGAACCGCAAGGATTTCTACAACTTGCTGGATGTCTACCTGGATGCGGCCTTTTTCCCGGTGATCGATGCGCTGAGTTTCAAGCAGGAGGGCCATCGGCTGGAGATCGAGTGGGAGGGCGACCAGCCGCGATTGGAGTACAAGGGCGTGGTCTACAACGAAATGAAGGGGGCCATGTCCTCCCCCGACCAGGTGATGGGCCGTTCCATGCTCAATGCCCTCTATCCCGACACCACTTACAGCAACAACTCCGGGGGTGATCCGGCGGTGATCCCCACGCTGACCCACGAACAGCTGGTGGCCTTTCACCGGCGCCACTACCATCCGAGCAACGCTTTTTTTTACACCTACGGCAACTTGCCTGTGACGGACCACCTGGCCGTGATCGCGGACAAGGTGATGGGCCGCTTTACGCGCATCGACCCGGGCACCGAGGTGCCGGGCCAGCCCCGCTGGAGCGAACCGCGCACGGCGCGCTACACCTATCCCCTGGCCCCGTCCGAGGATCCGGCCAAACGCTGCCAGGTCTGTTTGAGCTGGCTGACCTGCGACATCCGGGACACTTTCGAGGTGCTGGTGCTGGCGGTACTGGAGCAGGTGCTGTTGGGCAATGCCGCTTCGCCCCTGCGCAAGGCGCTGATGGATTCCGGCCTGGGCAGCGCCCTGAGCGACGGCTCCGGATATGACGCCGACAACCGCGACACCCTGTTCGCCTGCGGGCTCAAGGATGTGAACGAAGCGGATGCCGACGCGGTGGAACGGGTCATCGTGGATGAATTGGAACGGCTGGTGCGGGAAGGCCTCGACCCGGAGATGATCGCCTCGGCCATTCACCAGATCGAGTTTCATCGCAAGGAGGTGACCAACACCCCCTACCCCTACGGGCTGAAACTGCTGTTGATGGCCATCGGCAGCTGGCTGCACGGCGGAGA
>JAGTVD010000235.1 GCA_018224505.1 Desulfatitalea sp.
GGGCACCACAGGTGGGGAAAAAAGCGTTCGCGTATAAATTGCCTGACACTCATGGTTAAACTCCCTTGCCTGCGATGAGACGCAAATGGGCTTTGATGTCCGTCGGCGTGATCAGCACGCCGTCCACCCGGTTGGCCAGAAAGACCCGTTCGGGCATGGGCATGGCGGCGCGCACCATCTGGCACATATGGCCGGTGTTCATTTCCACCACCACCACGCGTTTGGCGTGTTGGCATTTTTGGGCCACCGCTTCGGTGGGAAACGGCCACAGCGTTTGCAGTTCCAGCAGACCGATGCGCTCTCCGCGACCTCTGAGGTTTTCCGTGACATGCAAGGCCGAGCGCGCGGCGGACCCATAGGACACCAGTACCGTTTCGGCATCTTCGAGATAGTACGCCTTAGAATGGGCAATGCGATGAACGTTGTTTTCGATTTTGTCCATCAGATGGCGGATCAAGCCATGGACCACTTTGGGATTGTCCGATGGAAAACCCCACATGTCGTGATAGAGACCGGTGACATTGTACCGGTGCACGCCACCGAAATCGCTCATGGGCAACCGGCCGTCGTCGCGGGGCAGGTAGGGGTGGTAGTCCACGCCTTCCTTGACCGAGGTGCGCAGCCGCTCCACCAGGGGGATGGCACCGGGTTCAGGGATGGTCAGCTGCTCGCGCATGTGACCCACCACTTCGTCCAACAGCAGGATGACCGGTGTGCGATAGGTTTCGGCGATATTGAAGGCCTCCACGGTCATGGCGAACACATCCTGATGGTTGGAGGCGGTCAGGGCGACAATGGCATGGTCGCCGTGGGTCCCCCAGCGGGCCTGGTTGACATCGCCTTGACTGACATGGGTCGGGTTGCCGGTGGATGGCCCGCCGCGCTGGACGTTGACCACCACGCAGGGAATTTCGGCCATCACGGCGTAGCCCAGGGCCTCCTGCTTGAGAGAGAACCCCGGACCGCTGGTGGCGGTGAGTACCTTGCGGCCTGTCAAGGAGGCGCCGACAATGGCACACATGGAGGCAATTTCATCTTCCATCTGAATGAACTTGCCGCCTGTTTCCGGCAGCCGGCGGGCCAGGTGCTCCGCGATTTCCGTCGAGGGCGTGATGGGATAGCCTGCAAAAAAATCGAGGCCGGCATATAAAGCGCCTTCAACGCAAGCTTCGTTGCCTTGTATGAATTTTAAGGTCGGGGAGGTCATGCTGCTTGCTTTCCATCCGTTTCGGGGGTTGTGACCTGGATGGCCAGATCGGGACAACGCAGTTCGCACAAAAGGCATGCAATGCACGCCTCGATGGTTGCCACCTGCGCTTTGGCCATACGGTTCATGACAAGGACGTTTTTGGGACAAAAGGCCACGCAAATCCCGCAACCCTTGCACCAATCGGTATCGATGTGAATCTCGGCCGGTGACTTGTTCTTCATTGTATCCCTATCCGATCGTCATTTTGATTGTCGTTAAAATTGCTTATTTTTAAAGCCAGTCGTCACCAATGGGACCGGCCGGTTTCAACGGCACGCGAAAGCAATATGTGTACCAGAAGCCGTAACGGTTGATTTATCCATGGTTGGCGCCCTCGATGGCCCCAGCCGACAGCCATCGGGTGCGCTCTATTATTCTTTTTTGGAATCCGTTCCGGAATTCTGCAATGGAGCGGGTAATGTTCTACAAACTTGGAATGGATTCCACCTTTCTGGAATCGAAGCGCCTGATGGTGGTACCGGTGATTGCTGTGTGAGCCATTATGCATTAGATTTTCAATAAGTTGTTGCTTTTCCGATGTTTGGCACGGTTGCTGCATTTTTTGACCGCCATCGACGGTTCAACCCGCACCAACCGCTGTTCACCGAAAACAGTGGCCGCCAATGATGGGTTGTTGCTTCGTGCGGTTATATCTGTTTAAATGGTTTTCACCCTGCATCAACCCTCCAACTGCCCGGAAAGGAGTATCGCCATGACTCCTGCTGAATTCAGAAGACTTGTCGCCAGGGAAGAATTTGACAAACCCACCGCCGGACAATGCAACGGCTATGTGCAAGCCAATCTGGTTGTCCTGCCCCGGAAATATGCATCGGATTTCGAACGGTTCTGCCGCGCCAATCCCAAGCCCTGCCCCCTGCTGGAAATGGTCGGTCCCGGCACCACGATGACTTCCAAGCTGGCCCCGGGAGCCGACCTGACCAATACCCTGCCACGCTACAGGGTCTGGATCGATGGCCAAAACCAGAACGAAATCACCGATATCAAAGACTTTTATTTCCCCGATCTGGTTTTTTTCCTCTTGGGGTGCAGCTTCTCCTTCGAAGAGGCGCTCATCGAAGCGGGCATGCGCCTGCGCCATGTGGATGAAGGCAAAAACGTCTCCATGTATCGGACCACGCTGCCCCTGGTCGGGGTCGGCCCCTTTCAGGGGGAAATGGTGGTCAGCATGCGCCCCATCCACCGGTCCAAGGTGGCCCAGGCCTGCATCATCACCGGTCGCTATCCGGAGGTGCATGGAGAGCCGGTGCACATCGGCTACCCAGAAATGATCGGTATTTCCGATCTGGCCCGCCCCGACTATGGAGATCCCGTCTCCATTGCAGAAGATGAAATACCTGTTTTCTGGGCCTGCGGTGTCACACCGCAGAATGTGCTGGTCAAGGCACGCCTGCCGTTTGCCATTACCCACGCGCCCGGCTACATGTTCGTCA